>JAGCCY010000064.1 GCA_017651385.1 Lachnospiraceae bacterium | reverse complement strand
GAAGCTTCTTCAAGCTCGATATCTTCAAGCTGAGGTTCGGGATTTGACTGAAGCAGGCCCTCAACCGAAAGTTCCTCGGGCTGCTCAGATGTCTTCTCGCCTCTCATGCTTCTTATTACCACTATCGCAAGAAGTGCAAGAATAAGAATTATGAGTACGATCTGTATTATGTCGGTAGCGTCGACCGGAAGGCCTTCGCTGTCCGAAAAAGCATTCTCTTCGTAAGCGACTATATTGATGCGCTCCGGAGCGATACCCGATGCATTTGATACAAGCGTTACCATCTCATCGCTGACGGCTATCTGACGTTTTTCGGAATTGGCAAGTTTG
Organism: Lachnospiraceae bacterium; assembly: GCA_017651385.1. GTDB lineage: Bacteria > Bacillota > Clostridia > Lachnospirales > Lachnospiraceae > UBA1258. Next base: position 4,149 of record JAGCCY010000064.1, on the reverse strand, counting down.
TACTCTTCCCATGTGATGCCGTCGAGAAGGCCCTGCTTTTTAACATCGTCTTCTTTTACCAGGATATAGTTGATGGACGATACCGCAACCGACGAATTGGCATATCTGATCACTCCCGAAGGAATGTTTGTATGTTCGATATCCTCCGTGGGAAGATATTTCCTGTAATATTCCTCTATCGTGGAACTTGAATACGAATTGTCGGCATACTGATAGGTAGTCTCGGTATTTGAATCGGTTCCCGGCGCTCCGCCGCCACCGCCCGACGATTCGGATGTATAATACTCTTCTTCGCCCAAAAGGCCCTGTGACTGTCCTTCGGCGGGTGTATATTCGTGATGTGTCTTCTCCGTATTCGAAAAATCGATATCAAGGTTGCTTGCAACCCTTACTACGCCAAACTGCCCAGTTCCGACTAAAACACTGTTGATCTTATTGTTCATAAGGCTCTCGGCTTCGGCTTTGACACCGAGCTGAGAACTTGCGTTTCCGGCAATCGAAGTGTCTTCTCCGCCCGCATACAAAAGATTGGCTTCATTGTCAAGAATGACGACTTTATCGGCATTGGGGAAATTAAGAGCTCCCGCTACCGACTTTGCAAGGTATTCGGCCTTGTCCGGACCGAATTCGCCGTCAAGCGTAAGTGTTATCGAACAGGAGGATTCCTCTTTCTTTGACAATAAAGTTCCGTCGTTTTCAGCCAGTTTTATCCATACGGTTGCGGCCTTTATCGGAGCAAAAGTTGCTACGATATCTCTTGAAAGCTTATCTTCGAGGTGCCTTTGATATTTAAGCTGCTTATCTGCTTCCGTAACGGTAAAGCCGCCCGAAAGTGCCGTTTCTATATCGTAAGCCGGAGCTACGATACCGTTTGAACCGAGTGCAAGGTTCGCTGCGGAAAGATCTTTTTTGGGTACGCTTATTCTGGTACCGTCATCGCTTGTCTTGTATTTGATCTGGTTTTCTTCGAGTATGCTCACAACATCGGAAGCTGTTTTCGCATCCTCGTATTGATCGAGCAGTGTATAATTCGGATTCGATAAAAGTGCATACAGCCCCACAAACGCAAGCAGCACGGCGAACGCTATCGCTATCACCGTCGTCTTTTGTTTGGAATCGAACTTGTTCCACCAGTCTACTATTTTGCCCCAGATCTCTTTGATCTTCTCAAGAACCTTTTCCATATCCTACTCCGTTAAATCTGCATCTGCATTATCTCTTTGTATGCATCCAGAAATTTATCCCTGATCGCGACCGTATACTGAAGAGCCGTTGACGCCTTCTGAAGAGCGATCATAAGATCGTGCGTATTTTCGGTCTCGCCGAGTGCAAAGCTGATCTCCGCATTTTCCGCGTCCGACAAAAGGCTGTTCGTGGAATTGATGTTGTCCAGCGCGGATTTGAGCATGGTGTCAAAGATGTTGTTTGTCTTTGTGACCCTGCCCACCTGATCGGCTTTTTTGACGTTTTCATTTGTCATCGACGCTACGCCGAGCAAAGAATTAATATCCATAGTATCCTACCTCTTTATGTCTTATCATTCCCGTTTATTGCGATGTCACTTCATCGTCACAGCTTTACTGTCCGAGTTGAAGTCCCTTCATGGCCATCGACTTTGTGGCGTTAAACGCAGTTGAATTGGCTTCATAAGAACGGGATGCATCGATAAGGTTCGTCATCTCCGTAATGATATTTACATTGGGATAAGTTACATATCCGTTTTCATCGGCATCGGGATGCGAAGGATCGTACACCATGTTCATCTCGGTAACCTTGTCCTCGTAAACGCCCGACACTTTGACACCCTTACCGGAATATCTGTCAAGCTCATGGTTCATGACTCTTGAGAACGGAGTCTGACCGTCCTTTTCCTCAAAGGTCACAACCTTACGCACATAGGGCGTGCCGTCTTCGGTTCTTGTGGTATTGGCGTTTGCCACATTTTCGGAAATGATATCCATTCTGTAACGCTGGGCCGTAAGACCCGATGCATTAATGTCAAAAGATGTAAATACACTCATTGGCTGCCTCCTTGATATGATTACTTAAGAACCGATTTAAGGTTTGCGAACTCCTGGTTTAAGCTGTTCACAAGTCCCTCGTACATAAGCTGGTTCTTGGCAAGCATTGCGTTTTCGGTTTCGATATCAACGTTATTGCCGTCAAGTCTGTAAGAGAACCCATCGTAATCATCATATGTCCTGGGCTTTAACTCACTCGTTTTAAGATGGGAAACCTTAGCGTCCATCGTCTCATAATCGTTGTACTTCAAAGCCCTTTTAAGTTCTTTTTGAAACGTGATGTCTTCTCTCTTATATCCGGGAGTATCGACATTGGCAATGTTGTTTGCGATCGCTTCGTTTCTTAACCACGCAGCATCCGCCGCTTTGTCGAGCACGTTGATATAATCAAAAGCGTTTGATTTGATCATTGACAGTCCTTTCCGTAAAAAGCGTGACATACAAGATGTTGTAATAACACACAATTTACCCACTCTATTTTATTATAGTGTAAACAAGAAAAAACACAAGAGAATTTTCTCAAAAAACACATAATGTTGTGGTGAGTTTTACATAATCCCACAACATGTAGGTTGACATAACAAACAAAAAAGGGACCTATATATTGATAAGTCCCTTTATCTGTCGTAATGCAATCCTTTGGTACATTATATATCGGCAGAAATAATCAATTATTAACCGCTAAAAATTTTGTCTGCTTATGCGTTATCTTTTTTGAGCTTGTCGATCTCATCGAATACGGCATCGTTAAGAACCTTGATGTAAGTACCCTTCATACCGGAAGATCTTGATTCGATAACGCCCGCACTTTCAAATTTTCTTAAGGCATTAACGATAACGCTTCGTGTTATGCCCACTCTGTCGGCGATCTTTGATGCAACAAGAATACCTTCCATTCCGTTTAACTCATCAAATACATGAGTAATTGCTTCCATTTCGGAGAATGAAAGCGTTCCTATCGCACTTCTCACTACCTGAAGTTTTCTGGATTCTTCGGCATTCTCTTCATTGACCGCGCGGAGCATTTCAAGTCCCACAACGGTCGAACCGTACTCACAGAGAATGATGTCGTCGATATCGTACTGTTCGTTGCACTTGTACACAAACAGGGTACCGAGTCTTTCGCCTGCTATCTCGATGGGTGTGATGACTGCCTGGAATTTGGTTATGTCGGTTCTTTCAAAACCGAGAGTTGCGAGATTGACATTTTCTTTGGTGGAAAGAACAGCAAGAAGACGTTCATTGAGCATACTGTCGATAAATCCTCCGACATTATTCTGCAGAAGTTCCTCTATCGGTTCTATCCCCGCAAGATTACCAACGCCCAATACCTTTCCCTTTTTGCTGATAACAAGAATATTTGAATTGAGAATATCCTTCATTACTTTGCAGATGTCGTTAAAGACGACCTTGCTTGAGTTGTTGTTATGCAATAATTTACCTATTTTACGGGTCTTATCCAATAACTGAACACTGCTCATATTTCTCTCCTCCGTTTATATTTTTCTCAATTTAATATATTGTAACAAGAAAATTGTGAATTTTCAAGAATTTTTTGGAAGTTTTTGAACAATTTGACCTATTGTCTGCTATTCACAGCAAACCAAACCCAAATCGCAGACCCACTCATGCTTGCATGTTGTGGGGCTGTGACTTGGGTTTGGATGCTGCGAAGCAGCGGACTCCCCTCACCCATAACATCGGCGCATCTTTTTGCGCCGATGTTATGGGTGAGGGGTGCTGTGAATAGCAGCGCTAGGTGCTGTGAATTCACAATGTCGTAATGCGATGCGTCCGCCGCAACCGCTCCCCGTAACCCCCTCCCAATAATTCGAAAAACGCAAAAACAGCGCCCCATACGAGGCGCTGATATGTATCATTTATTTTCCCTTATCACTGATTTTCTTTCCTGGGCCTTTGCCATACCATATAATCACATTCCGGATTATCGATACAGCCGTAATATCTTCTGCCCTTCTTGGTGTGTCTTATCACGATATCCTTGCCGCATTTCGGACATGGCACGCCGATCTTTTCAAAGAAAGGTTTGGTATTCCGGCATTCGGGGAAACCGGGACAGCCCAAAAACTTACCGTGAGGGCCGTACATGATGACCATGTTCCTGCCG
>JAGCCY010000063.1 GCA_017651385.1 Lachnospiraceae bacterium | reverse complement strand
CTGTTCTGTACTGCTTAGAGCGTGCTCCTCTGTAGCCCTTAGCGAGCTTTAATACTCTATTATGCTTTTTCTTGGCATTCATGCCACCTTTAATTCTTGCCATCTTCTTATTTCCTCCAATCGACTTACATGTAAGGTAAGATCTTCTTCATGTTCTTTACATTTGTCTTGTCCGTAATAGCGGGCTTTCTTAAGTTACGCTTTCTCTTGGCAGTCTTCTTGGTTAAGATATGGCTCTTGTAAGCCTTGTTTCTCTTTAACTTACCTGTTCCTGTAGCTTTAAAGCGCTTTGCAGCCGCACTGCTTGTTTTCATTTTAGGCATTGTTATTTCCTCCTGAATCTGATTAATCTATCATTTTATCCGGATATTAGTTCTTTTTGCCGGCTAAAAACATTGTCATACTGCGTCCCTCAACCTTGGGAGCCTTATCGATAACGGCAATATCGGCAAGACCCTCGGCAAAATCATCGAGAATGTGCTTGGTAGTCTGCATATGTGCCATCTCACGACCTCTGAACCTAAGCGTTACTTTAACGCGGTCGCCGTCCGACAAGAACTTTCTGGCTGCGTTAACCTTGGTGTTCAAGTCGTTTGTATCGATATTGGGTGACAGACGAATTTCCTTGATCTCCACAACGTGCTGTTTCTTCTTGGCTTCTTTTTCACGCTTCATCTGATCGTACTTAAACTTACCGTAATCTACGATCCTGCATACCGGCGGATTGGCGTTCGGAGCGATCTTTACAAGATCAACACCTGCCTCATCGGCCAAAGCCTGTGCTTCTTTTGACGACATGATACCCAGCTGCTCGTTGTTCTCTCCGATGACTCTTACTTCCTTGTCACGGATCTGTTCATTAATCATTAATTCGCTAATAGTTGTACCCTCCATAGGTTAAAAAAACGGATAAGCCAAACAAGCTTATCCGTCAACATACTTACATAACCGCACACTGTGCGTGTTCTTCGTATTAACGCCCGTCAGCCCAATTGCCACGGGGTGAGAGATAACTCTGCTTGTTTGTCATATATCTTTGATACTCGGATAAGATATCACACATATTTCCGGGTGTCAATACTTTTTTCAGGCGCTGTTGCGTCCGCAGCACTTTTTGTATTTCTTACCTGAACCGCAGGGACAGGGATCGTTGGGATATACCTTTGCTTCCTTACGGATGGTCATGGACTGCTTCTGCTCTTTGTAAAGCTCTTTCTGCTCTTCTTCGGTAAAGATCGCATTCCATTCGGGAAGTCCGTAAAGCCAGTCTGCCTTTGCGGCAACCATGTTCTTATAAAGAAGTGCTTTGTCGAAGACTAGATTGACTTCGGTCTCCGCATCCATTGTCTCGATCGGATTGGGCTTGATGAGCGAATCGTTGATACCGTCCAAAAATCCGGTCATTACAAGCTGTGTAACCTTATATTTTTTCGCAAGCTCCCCAAGCGTACCGGTTACCACCTCATCGGGATTTTTAAGAAGCTTCTGATAGATAGCCTTCTCTTTCTTGAAATAATCATCCCAGATCGCCTGAAGCTTAGCTGAATCTTCCTGTTCGTTGTAGGCTGTGTTGCGCCATTTTTCAAGTAATGTCATAAGTCATTCCCTTCCTTTTAATCCTTAAGACTAGGATTAGTTCCTTGCGTAGTTTAGCACATGAATTCTTTATTTTCAATAATATTGTTCAAAGAAGTATGTTATAATAACCAAAGTCACTTTTATAAAAGAGGTAAGCATATGGAAAAAGAAAAAACATCCAAATATACAAAGGGTCAGCGGATACTTGCGCTTGTGGGAATAGTCCTCATCGTGCTCATGTACCTTCTGGCACTTATCTTTTCACTTCTTAACTACGACTGGGCCAAAACGATCGCTCAGGCAGCCGTACTTCTGACAATTGTCGTACCCGTACTCATATGGGCGTATATCTGGATGGCGGGAAAGATCTTCCATAAGCATACCATTGCCGATTTCGATCTTAACGGTGTGCCCACCGATCACTCTCCTTCGATCTCTGTCGATAAAAAGAACGATAAAGAAAGCGAATAACTATTTAACCGTGTTCTTAAGCCTTTTTATCTCTTCTTCGACCTGAGCCTTACTTTCGAAGACTATGCCGTACATGCCGAGTTCTTTGGCTTTATCGATGTTTCTTTTGACATCGTCTATGAAAACACATTCCGACGGGATAAGATTGAACTTATCAAACAAAAGATCGTATATGGCCTTTTCGGGCTTTATGATGTTGTAATCGCAGCTTAGGATGGTACCGTCCGTAAGCGGTATGAAATCAAGGGCGTCCGCATTTTCCCTTACTGATTTGTGCGACATGTTCGAAAGGCAGTATACCTTAAATCCCTCAGCCTGAAGGCTTTTTATCCAGTCCTTCGTGTAATCGTACTGCTTTAGCATATCGTGAAAATCCGCATATATGGCTCTTATTATGTCCTCGATCCCGGGATCGTTGGCTATATAGGCGTTGAGTATCTCTTCTTCGCTCACGGCCCCTCTGTCCATCTCATTCCAGACATTGCTCTTTACCGTTGCGTTTACAAGCCTCTCGAATTCTTCGGGAGTTAAGTTGAACTTATCGAAATACGGCTTCCAGCCGAACTCCACAAGTACGTTTCCAATATCAAAAACAATATTTTTAATCATCTGTGCTCTCACTTTGTTCGTAAATATTTATAAGCTGCATTATCTTTTCGGCGGACTTCGGATGTTCCTCGATAACAGCTTTTATAGCATCGCTTGCTTCGGTCGCGAGATTCTGATTGTATTCCATCTGCTTACGAAGCTTCTGGCGCCTCTTTATCAGAGAATGACGTACTTCTACCATATCTCTCGAATCCACGATCGCATCGACCTGATGTATCCATATCTCGGGATCCTTTACACGGAATTTTCGAAGTTCCCTTACAAGCCTTGCCAGCTCTTCCTGATATATCACTTCATTCTTTTCAAATCTGGTCTTTGCCTCGCGTTCTTTGTCGAAGCGCTCATACAGGTCCTTAAGCGTCCATGCGTCGGGAACGTCGTATTTCATGTACAGATAGTCGAGAAGGTTTTTGTTGTTGACGTATCTTATCTTGACCTTGTTTTCAAGAAGGATGAGCTCGTTTATCGTATTTCCCACCCGCGCTCTCTCATCCACGAACGAAGTGTATTTGACATATATATACGTAAGCGCCACCGCAAGCGCGGCTATCGTGATATAGTAGCCTATCGAAACATTCAGTTTAAAGAACAGGTTCATAAGGAAAAGAACGACCACCAGCACTGCTGCCGCACCCATCGTTATGAGCGCCGCACCCCTTGAGTTCTCTATCATCTGATCGAGTTCTCTTTTCCTGTAATTGTAGGCATGCCTCTCTTTATCGACTCTCTTAAGATCCGCCTTGACCTTTTTCTTGTAATCTTCCTCTTCCTCAAGCTTTTTGATGGCTTCCACTATCTCGTCCTCTATGGACTCCACAAGCTTGTACTCGCGATCGGTCATCGTGCTCTCTTTAAGCACATATGTATCATGCTCAGCCCTTAACTGCTTTATGTGCTTGGCGATCTCAACGACCTGGGCTTTTTCCACCTGAGGGATCTCTTCGACTTCTTCAAGATCCGTAAGATGGCCCGTCACAAGGTCGTACTCTTTGTTGAGCCTGTCCATTTCGCCCGATGCGGCTTTCATCTGTTCAAGGCAGTTTCTTACATACTGCTCCATGACATTTGCATCGTTTAAGTCTAGCGGCTCACGGTCTCCGGCCATCCGGTCCCAGTCGGGATCTTCGTATTCGGCGTCATAATCGAAATAGTCGTCATCGGTATATTCGGTTTTTCCCAAAAACAGATTCTTTAAAAATCCCATGAAGTTTAATTCTCCGTATTGGTGCCCTGTTCGTTTTCCAAAACGATGTCTCTGTAATCTTCTTTAAGCTGATGGGTGATCCTTGCGATCTCCTCATAGTAAAGATTTCCTTCTTTCGTGTTCTTTAACTCGAAAAGTTCCTTAAGCGACCTCGCGGTATCGGTCCTGTCAAAAGTACGCTTAACGTCATCCATCCTGCTCTCAAGCGTGATGGAAAGCCTGTACGACTCCTCTTCTTCGGCAATGAGCTTTATATAATCCTCATCGGAAAGGCTCATCCTCTTTACCGTAAGATAATGTCTGTATGCATCCTCGTTGTTGTCTGTCTTATAAGACATCGTGAAGCATTCTTCGGCCGAATCGAAAAGATACAGATACATATAGGTGATGCCCATATTGTTGTATACGTTGGCTTTAAGGGTCGCTTCATCGTCGGGAAGGCTCTTTATGAGTCTTTCGTATTCGTGGATCGCAAGGGTATAATGCTTGTTCTCCACAAGAAAATCAGCCTTTGCCTTCCACTTTTCAAAAACGCTCATGGATACGTTCATACGAAGGATGCTCTCGGCCTTTGATATCTCTTCGCCCGAATAGTAACCCACATATGAAAGAATGGTGCCCACAAACGACGCTGCGGAAGCATTCTGGTTTATAAGGACATAAAGGTCTCTTGCAAGATCCTTAAGGCCAAGCTCCCTGTCTATCCACTCCGCAAGCCTCATATCGAGGATATCCCTCTCCAAAAGGAACGCATTCTCGTAGAGTACATAACAAAGCTCCTCGGCGGAATAGACATTTACAAAGACTTTATCCACATAGAACGGTGACTTTGCGTAATCACCGATACAGGTCAATGCTCGGTTCATACACTTATCACCTCATTCCATTCAATATTTTCTGCAGGGAAGAGCTCCCCGAATCCAAGATCTTTGACCGTTACCGCGATCCTCGTCTCGGACTGCATCTTAAGCTTTATATTAAGCCTTGTGGTGCGCGGAGGGCGCTTGGGAAGATCGTTTAATATGATGTCGACGGTCTCCGGATTTTTTCCTGTAAGCGGCGTGATCACAAAGCTTAGCTTGTTGCCCTTATCAAGGATCACTTCACACTCGTTTCTTGCATCGAACCAGTTTATGCCGCCGTCAAGAAGCGGAAGGTATGCATCCTCTCCACGTTTTGAAACATTCATTCCGACGTTGCACTTAAGCTTGTCATTGCCCAAAAATACGAAACCGCTGTTTATGATGGAAGGCGATACGCCGGATTTTGCGGCATAGCATGCGCCCTTCGAGAAAAGATTGTTGCCCTGGAATACTCTTCCCTTTCTGCAAAGCGCCGTAACCGAATCGTGACACCATTCGTCCCTGAATATATCGCCTATCAAAAACGTTGCCGATATCATATGGCCTTCCGTAACACTCTCGGTAAATGCCTTAAATACCGCACTGTAACCGGGTGCCTCGGTATCGTTTGTCGCAAGCTTTGAATCCTCGTGGGAATCTATAAACGCAACTATCGGGGTAGTGTTTTTATTACACTCCATCCTTAAGCTCTTTATATACTCTCCTGTTCCGTCTATCAAAAGCGCATCCCTGTTTAGAAGTTCTCTCGGCTGGAAGAGCATATAGTTATAAAAGCTCTCCATATGGCTCTGGAAATGCACTTCCTTTGTCTTAAGACCGAGCGATCTGACCGCTTCGTCAAGGACCGTCACAAGATCCGCATCAAGAGTGTCAACGGTGATCATCAATGAGGTTACCTTGGATAACGGAGCCACGGTATTTACAAGCGAAAGTATCCTCTTCATGTAAAGGGCAAGCAAAGCAGACGGTCTGAAGCTTTCGCTACCGATCGTGACATCCTCGCCGGCTCTTGCCTTTGTCACAAGCTTATCGATATAAAAGCCTCCCGCCTCTCTGTATTTATCGGCCTCTCTGCCCGCAAACCACTGATTGACCTCCGCTCTCTTAAAGAGCGCGGTGGGAACCTGATAAACGTTCTGTCCCGGCATCACCGACCCTGTCTCGATCTCGTCTGAATCGACCGGGCCCACGCTTACCTTCGAGAAACCGTCCGTAAGATCAAGTCCTACGGCATACTCCCTATTTCGTTTTTTAAGTTCCTGATCAAGAGGTTCCATCAGCAAATCCTATTTCATGGTAAACAGTTTGTTTATCATATATTCCTTACGTCTGTATTCGTATATAAGATGCTCAAGCGCATCGTAATCCTGAAGCGTGTGAGATATAACGATATCGTTGATCTCACTGAAGCGGCTCGTGGAGATGTCGCTTCCGATATCGCTCTTTGTAATGTTGCCGGATTCCGTAAGCTGCTCGGTCCCGTCTATCTCCTCGGTAATGTAATACAAAAGGTTCTCACCGAAGAAAAGAACAAAGGACATTGAGTGAAGTCCGCCGTACATATCGGGCATTTCCCTTGTAACGTACTCACCCTGCGAGTCGTCGTCCGCTTCCACGATATAGTGGATCTTTACCTTTCTGTCGGGTTCGGTCTTGTACTCGATAAACGTCTTGTCCGCAAAACGGTTTATCTCTTCGACTCCCTGCTCCATGAACTCCTTAAAGTACGAAAGATATATGCCCTCGCCGATAAGGTCGTCCAAAAATTCATTGATGTAGTCCCTTATCGTCTCATCGACCATGTTCTTGTTCTCGGCATAGAACTTTATGTATGCAAGCTTGCATACCTTAAGCATCTTTTCGCCCT
>JAGCCY010000062.1 GCA_017651385.1 Lachnospiraceae bacterium | reverse complement strand
TACTCACCTATAAAGTTCTTGGCAAGGGCTCTGTCTTTTACAAACATATCCATCTCAACGCCGTGACCAAAGGCTTCGTGCACGATCATACCCGTTACTTCGGGCGTACAGATACATTCATACTTTCCGGGCGGTAACGGCTCTGATTCAAGAAGCTCTATAGCGGTCTTACATGCTTTTTCAACTTCATCATCCAGGTTGTTCAGTATCTCCATGCCGCCCAAGACCGAGCAGGGGAGATAACAGTCCTTGACTTCCTCACCCCTAAGCGCCATGGCACGCACCATAGCCGTGCTCCACATTATGTTCTGTTCCATATCCCTGTTCTTTGAAAGAAACAGCTTTGAATATTTCTGGTAATTGGCGGATGCCACAAAATTGAGGATCCTGTCATCGTAATCCATACCCTTTTCATAGAGTACGGTAAGTCTTTCGATTATGTTATTGTCGCCCATATCGGCAGGGTCGATAAGATAATCGGTTGACTTTGAGAAAGTCACCGGCTCGTCATCCGGTATCTTATATGATGACTTTTCGTTATTTTCTCCGAGGATCAAAAGTTTTTCTTTTACGATCTTTACTATCTCGCCGATCTTTTCTTTTGAAATATCGTTTCCCGAATATTAGGCAAATAAACCGTTATCATATACTTTTACCACAAAGCCTCTTCTTGAAAGAAGATCGTTCTTCGCATCGATATTGATACCGGATTTTGATATGCTGTACACTTTTCCTTCGGCATCTTCAGCCAGAAGAGAAACATATGCATAACTTTTAAGAAGCTCTTCTGTAAGCTCCTTAAAAAGCGGTTTGTTGGACTTTATATATTCACTCTGCGAAACCTTCATATATCTACCTCGTAAATTACATGTTTTTCATCATTTCACGCACCATACCGGCACAGTGGATCGCTGCTTTTCTCTCAAAGGTCGGATAATCCATCTCTGCGGAATCATCGGCCTTATCGGAAATGGCTCTTATGATAAGACATCCAATATCGTTTAAGTAAGCGACATGTGCCATTGCTGCTCCCTCCATTTCCACACAGAGAGGATCGAAATACTTCTTTATATTGTTTTTGGTGTCTTTATCCGCGATAAACTGATCTCCCGAAGCAATACGGCCCTTAAATACCTTGATATCCGGATTGACCTTTTTGCAGGCGGCTTCCGCACAGTCCACAAGTTTTTTGCTTGTGGGAAACTCAAAAACATCCATCTGGGGAACCTGTCCGCGCTCGTAACCGAAAGCGATGGCTTCCATATCATGATATACGGCGTTTGTGGCAAGCACTATGTCGCCTATATCGATCTTTTCGTTAAGCGATCCGGCTACACCGGTGTTGATGATCTCTGTGATACCAAACTTATCGACCATCATCTGAACCGTAACACCTGCGTTGACCTTTCCCACACCGCAGCGTGCAAGCACTACATCGGTACCCTCAAGCTTACCTTCATAGAAGGTCCTTTTGGCATATTCGATTTCCTTTTTATCATCCATGGCCTCGATAAGCTTTTCCACTTCGAGCTCCATGGCTCCGATTATTCCGATCTTACGACTCATTGTTTCTCCTTTAAATGTTTATTTATCCACACGGCTTAATTCTTCGCCGTTTAAAAACGCCTTGATATTGTCATAATTCATCTGAACGCATCTCTCTCTTGCCTCAACGGAAGCCCATGCAAGATGAGGTGTGATTATGAGCTTTTCCGAATCCTGGATCTTGGAAAGCGGATTATCCTTTGAAATGGGCTCTTTTGAAAGAACATCGAGTCCCGCTCCCGCGATCTTTCCGTCCACCAAAGCATCGTAAAGAGCCTGCTCATTTACAACCGGGCCGCGGGCCACATTTATAAGATATGCGGTCTTTTTCATTTTTGATAAAGCTTCGGCATCGATAAGATCCCTTGTAAGATCCGAAAGCGGACAGTGCAGGGACAGATAATCCGATTCCTTAAGGATCGTATCAAAGTCAACTCTTTCATATTCCGTAACTGTAGACTTACCGGTAACCGAATAGAAGATTACCCTGCATCCGAAAGCTTCGGCGATCTTAGCTACACGACGGCCGATATTTCCCATACCGATTATGCCCCATGTCTTACCCGTAAGTTCATAAAACGGGATATCAAAATTGGAAAAACGATCCTGATTAGCATACTGGCCGCTCTTTACGTATCTGTCGTAGTGCTCAAGCTTTTCCGATAAATACAGAGCCATTGCGAATGTATGCTGAGCCACCATATCGGTACTGTAATTTCTTACATTGCAGACGCCTATTCCGCGTTCCTTACAGTATTCGATATCCACGTTATCATAGCCTGTAGCAAACTCACAGATAAGCTTTACATTCTTTGCATCCTTTAATGTACTCTCGTTAAGCTTGCTCTTGTTGGCCACGATTATATCGGCATCTTTGACTCTGTCGGCGATCTCTTCATATGCCGTATTGTTATAGTATGTAACATCTCCGAGTTACTCGAAGATCGAAACCGATACATCAAGCCCAACGCTTGAACGCTCCAAAACAACTATCTTCATATTAACCCCCTTATATGTTACTTAAAGTGATCTTTCCACAAAAGAATCCCTTTAAGTATACAACAAAGAGCCCTCCGCAACAAGTTGCGAAGGGCTCCTAACACCTTTATTTTACTTAAAAGGATTCTCGGTCGGATAAGGAAGACTTGCAGGCTGATTGTAATTAAG
>JAGCCY010000061.1 GCA_017651385.1 Lachnospiraceae bacterium | reverse complement strand
AATAATCCGGAGCTTAAACTTACCGAGCGTAAAGCCGATCAGATCATAACTGCCAGCCCGCTCATTGACATAGGAAACCTTGCGATCCCCGACAGCGTTCTTTTTAAACCGGGAAGGCTTTCGAATGAGGAATATGAGTTTATAAAGTCCCATACATTCAGGGGGATAGAGATCCTTGATATCGTCAAGATAGGATGGGAAGCGGATTTTGACAAGACGATCAGGAACATGATCAAGTACCATCACGAAAGATATGACGGAAGCGGTTATCCCGAAGGTCTTAAGGGAGACGCCATTCCGATCGAGGCCCAGATAGTATCCATTGCGGATATATATTATGCCCTTACCACCGACAGGGTATTCAGAAGAGCCTTCAGCAAAGAAAAGGCATATACGACCATCATTGATGATAATTCGAGTTATTTCGCCCCCGTTTTACTGGTTGCATTTAAGGCCTGCAGGGATAACTTCGAGGCTTGGGCGGACGGAGATCTGCATTTGGATATATAAAGGATATATGTTGTCCGATCGGAAGGCACGGTTTGTGCCTTCCGATTTTTTTATTGTAAATACGCTGTTTTCGTAGTAAAATCGTAACGTATAAAAAAGCGTAGGAACTGTTTTGTTTAAGCGCACAACAGCTAAAAAGGAGAGAGAAAAAAGATGAAGGTAATTGTATGTAAGACGTACGAAGAAGCTTCTCTCGAGTCTGCTAAGATTGTTGCCGAGGTAATGAAAAATAAGCCGAACGCGATACTTGGTCTTGCCACGGGATCGACCCCCGAAGGCATGTACTCGGAGCTTGCCAGGATGAACAAGGAAGGAGAAATCGATTTTAAGGATATCACTACGGTGAATCTTGACGAGTATTATCCGATCAGTCCCGATAACGATCAGAGTTACAGATATTTTATGAACAAGAATCTTTTCGATCGTGTCAATATCGATAAATCCCGTACACATGTACCGGACGGTTCCGCACCCGACGGTGAAAAAGAAGCCGAAAGATATGAAAACTATGTAAGATCTTTGGGCGGAGCGGATATTCAGGTTCTCGGTATAGGACGAAACGGTCATATAGCATTTAATGAGCCCGATGAGGAACTTGTTCCCGTAACACATGTTACAAGTCTTACCGCAGATACTATCGATGCCAATGCACGATTCTTCAAAAGTGCCGATGAGGTACCCACACATGCTCTTACAATGGGTATGGGTACGATCCTTTCCGCAAAGAAGATCATCATTATAGCTACAGGTGCCAATAAACATGAGGCAGTTAAGCAGATGCTTAAGGGTACATGCACCACAAAGTGCCCCGCATCTTTCTTAAATCTTCACAAGGACGTTGTACTTGTCTGCGATGAAGCGGCATACAACGGTTAAGAGGTAATTTATGGGAAAATATTTTGGAACAGACGGCTTCAGAGGACAGGCATGTGTTGTACTTACCGCCGAGCATGCATTTAAGATCGGTCGTTTTCTGGGCTGGTATTACGGAAAAGATCATCATGCAAAAATAGTGATCGGAAAGGATACGCGCCGTTCTTCATACATGTATGAAAATGCGCTTGCGGCAGGTATTACCGCATCCGGTTCCGATGCATATCTTCTGCATGTAACCACAACTCCGTGTGTAGCATATATCACAAGGACCGAAATGTTCGACTGCGGTGTTATGATCTCCGCCAGCCACAATCCTTATACGGATAACGGTATCAAATTAATGAACTGCGACGGCGAGAAAATGGACGACGCTCTTCAGGATGAGATCGAGACCTATATCGACGGAAACCATGAAGAGATCCCGTTCGCGACCGAGGCAAATATCGGATGTACCGTGGACTTTTATTCGGGCCGTAACAGATACATAGGTTATCTTACCAATCTTGCCACCAAGTCATTTGAGAACAGGAAGATCGCACTTGACTGTGCAAACGGTTCTTCATGGATGATCGGTCCCGCTGTATTTAATGCGCTCGGTGCCAAGACATATGTGATAAACAATGCACCCGACGGTGTCAATATCAACACAGGCTGCGGTTCCACGCATATCGAAGGCTTACAGCAGTATGTCAAAGAAAACAATCTTGACTGCGGTTTTGCTTTTGACGGTGATGCCGACAGATGTCTTGCAGTCGATGAAAACGGCGATATTGTAAACGGCGATAAGATAATGTATATCTGTGCAAAGCACTTAAAGAGCCAGGGCCAGCTTCCCACCAATAAGGTTGTTACGACCGTTATGTCAAACTTCGGTCTTTATAAGGCTCTCGACAAGATCGGTATCGGCTATGAGAAGACCGCCGTAGGTGACAGATACGTATATGAGAACATGAAAGAGTTCAACCACATGATCGGCGGCGAACAGTCCGGACACATCATCTTCAGAAAGTTTGCACGTACCGGAGACGGCGTACTTACAGCTATTCAGCTTTTAAGCGTTATGGTGGATACACAGCTTCCGCTTTCTGTTCTTGCCGCAGAAGTCACAATGTATCCTCAGGTCCTTAAAAACGTAGTAGTCGACGATAAGGATGCAACACTTGAAGATCCTGCGGTAAAGCTTGCTGTTGACGCAGCTACTGCAGAACTTGGCGATAACGGACGCGTACTTCTTCGTAAATCCGGAACGGAACCCGTGCTTCGCGTTATGTCCGAGGCCGGCTCCGATGAAGAATGCGAAAAGCATGTGGATGCTATAATCGAGTCCATGAAAGCGTCGAACCATCTTATCAAAATAAAATAAGAAACACATATGAGTTTCCAAAAGCCCGCATGTATATGCGGGCTTTTTAGCCGCTTGCAGAAACGGGTACTTAATGATATTATGTATAAGGTTTATAAACCAATCAATAAAAAGGAGAGAAATATATTATGGAACAGAATCAGGCAAAGGGAGCAGGTTTTCTTAAGGTTTGCGGTATCATCATGATCATCGGTGGTGCATTAAGCATAATCCTTGGCATTCTTGCAATAGTAGGCGCAGTAGCATTGACCGGCATGGGTATTGATACCGGAGTTTCAACAACTTTACTTATGGTTGCAAGTGTTCTTACGCTTGTAGGCGGTATCATTGAGCTTGTTGCAGGTATCATCGGTGTTAAGAACTGTAACGATCCTTCCAAGGCAAATACATGTTTGATCTGCGGTATCGTTGTTGTTGCAGTTTCAGTATTAAGCACGATCCTTACAGTTGTTTCGGGCGGAAGCTTCTCACCCGTATCATTTGTAACAGGTCTTATCCTTCCCGCTCTTTACATTGTCGGTGCGGTTAAGAATAAGCAGGCTTGATCATAAGCGGCAAAGATCAAAATTCGGGCCCGTCATACGACGGGTCCGATTTATTTTTGCCACTAATGTACTCTTTTCCCCAAAACTTGATTTTTAACGTCAATAATGCGAAAATGTCTAATTGTAAAAGAAAAAAACGGAAAGATCATTTATGAAGTCATTTGAAGCAAAAGCACTTAAGTTCATAGAAGAACATTTATGCGTATTTATAATAATACTGGCATTCTTACTGGGCGCATATCTTCGCTTTTCCATGAGATATTTTATAAGCGGTGATACCGACGAGTATTATCTTTCATGGTACGACGAGATCAAGAGCCTCGGAGGGTTTAAGGCGCTTGGTACCCAGGTGGGCGATTACAGTATTCTTTATCAGTTTATGCTTGCGGCGCTTACTTATCTGCCGCTTATCCATTTATATGCACTTAAGGCTTTCAGCATATTTTTTGATCTTCTGCTTTCGATACTTCTGGCTTTTATCATCGGGAAGAACACAGAGTACGGTATAAAAGGTGCGGCAGCGGCATTCGCTTTTGCATGGATATCTCCGGTTGCGGCCATGAATTCCGCTATGTGGACGCAGTGTGATTCGATATATACGTTTTTTGTGATACTTGCGCTTTTATATCTGTACAGGGAAAAGCATGTTCTTTCAATGGTATTTCTGGGGATCGCTTTTGCTTTTAAGCTTCAGACCATATTTATAGTTCCGTTTTTCCTTTTTATCTATTTCTACAAAAAGAAGTTTTCGATCCTTTATTTTCTGATCGTTCCGGCTGTCATGTGGTTCACGACCATACCGGGGATCATAGCGGGACACGGACTATTGGACGGCTTTGAGATCTTTTTTATACAGAAAGCGGAATATTATCTTATGGAGATGAATTATCCGGGATTCTGGATGTTTACTTCCTATGAGACATTTGTGGAAAAGTACGAATATTTTGACTGGTTATACCCCGTTGGAATGATACTTACCGTTGTCGTTCTTGCCGGCTGGATGGCATTTACCATTAAGGCAAAAGCAAAAATGAATGCGGTGAACTTTATAGGACTTGCACTTCTTTTAAGTTATTCGGCCGTGTTCTTTTTACCCGTAATGCATGAACGTTACGGTTATATATACGAGATACTTGCAATAATCTATGTGTTTTATAACAGAAAATCGGCGGTACCGCTTGTGCTTCTTGAGATAATATCTATAATTACATATTCCTGGTATCTTATGTTTGTACCGAGGAACCTAACGTGGCTTGCGGTCTTAAATCTCATAGTATATCTGTGGTATGCGATTTTATATGTAAAAGGGTTAAAAGAAACCGAAGAAAGTGCTGATGTAAAGATCGCTTAGGCGAAAAAGGAAGGGAAAAATGGATCAACAGAACAGACCTAAAAGCAGAGAAGTTCACAAAGTAAGCGGTTCGGGCGACGTTAATAAGCGAGGCTCGGGTCTTGGAACCGGACCGGTCGGATCGGGCGGAGCCCATCAGGGCAGACCCACTTCGCAAGGTCCGATATATTCAAACAATACAAACAACTATCGTCCCACCAGAAATGTCGTAAGGCGAAGAGGCGGTATCGGATCGATAGTGGTCATTTTGATACTGGTCTTTTTATTCTTTAAATTCTTCGGAGGCGGAGGCGGTTCGTCAGATCCGGGAAGCTACCTTCCCACACCTTCGCAGAATATAACTCCGTCGAACGCTTCAAGCTCGTCATCGTCGCTTTCTACGATAATGAGTCTTTTGTCGAGCCAGAATTATGAGACATCCGCATCGGATTATTCTTCATATACTGCGGGAGTTTCAAACACGGCAAAACTCGATACCACAGTAGCAAAGGGCTCAAGAGATAAAAGAACCGAGATCCTGGGAAACGGAAAAGACAAGATAACCTTTATGGTGTATATGTGCGGTACCGACCTTGAGTCAAAGCACGGTATGGCATCCTCCGATCTAAGGGAGATGTGCTCGGCTTCTCTTTCCGACAATATCAACATCATCGTATATACGGGCGGATGCTCGCAGTGGCAGACACAGGGTATCAGCAACAGGGTCAACCAGATATACAAGGTTGAAAGCGGAAGGCTTGTGTGTCTTGAAGACGATATGGGCAGCAAAGCGATGACCGACACCGCCACTCTTACCGAGTTTATAAAGTATTGTACAAAGAACTACCCGGCGAACAGACAGAATCTTATCCTCTGGGATCATGGAAGCGGATCCATAAGCGGTTACGGTTATGATGAAAAGAACAAGCTTTCAGGTTCTATGACACTTTCGGGTATCAATAAGGCATTAAAGAACGCAGGTGCGGTTTTCGATTTTATCGGATTTGATGCCTGCCTTATGGCTACGGTCGAAAACGGTCTAATGCTGTCAAATTATGCCGATTACATGATAGCTTCCGAAGAGACCGAACCCGGTGTGGGCTGGTATTACACAAACTGGCTTACAAAGCTTTCGAACGATACTTCGATGTCCACGATCGATATCGGAAAAAATATAGTCGATGATTTTGTGGATGTATGCGACAGAAAGTGTAACGGACAGAAGACAACCCTTTCGGTCGTGGATCTTGCGGAACTTTCAAATACCGTTCCGAAAGAACTTACTTCCTTTGCAAAATCAACCCAGAACCTTATTGCAAACGATGAATATAAGACGGTTTCCGATGCACGATACAATACAAGAGAGTTTGCCCAGTCCTCAAAGATCGACCAGATCGACCTTGTACATTTTGCAAAAAATTTGGATACAAAAGAAAGCAACGCTCTTGCGGATGCACTTTTGGGAGCCGTTAAGTATAACAGACATGCACCTTGCATAAATAACGCATACGGCCTTTCGATATACTTCCCTTACAAAAAGGCTTCGAAGGTCGATCAGGTCGTAAGCACCTATAATGCGATCGGTATGGATGAAGAATATGCACGCTGTATTCAGGATTTTGCAAGTCTCGAAGTCTGCGGACAGGTATCGACCGGCGGTTCAAACAGCGCGATCCCTTCGCTTTTGAATATGCCTTCGTCTTCATCGAATATGTCGTTTGATTCCGTATCGGGACTTTTAGGAAGTCTGTTTTCCGGAGAAACGTTCTCGCTTGGCGGTTTTGACACTTCGGAATTCGGCTTCTTAACAGGTTCTTCGCTTACAAGTGACAGGGCAAGCAACTATATATCCAATAACTATTTTGATGCTTCAAAGCTTGTATGGACGAAAAATTCCGACGGAGATCCTGTTATAGCGCTTTCCGAAAAAGACTGGTCGATGGTCGAGACACTTGATCTTAATGTATTCTATGATGACGGTGAAGGTTATATCGATCTTGGTCTTGATAACGTATTCAGCTTCGATAATGAAGGTAACTTATACGGTCGTTATGACGGAAGCTGGCTTTCGCTGAACGGGCAGATAGTTCCGTACTATCACACCGATACCACCGAAGAAGGCGATAAGTACACAATTTCCGGTTACATTCCCGCGTACTTGAACGGTGACCGTGTTGAGATAAATGTCATATTTGACAACGATCGTCCGTACGGATATATAACGGGTGCGAGATTTGTATATACCGATGCAAACGATACCGAGACGCTCGCAAAAGACATCATCGGTCTTAACAAAGGCGATATACTTGAGTTTATATGTGATTACTATACATACGAAGGCGAATATATCGATTCCTATTATCTGGGCGAGCCCATGACTTTGGGTGATACCATAGAGATCGCAAATATCGATTTAAAAGACAAGTCAAAGATAAATGCGGTATTTAAATTCACGGATCTTTATCAGCAGAATTACTGGACACCCGTAATTCCCTGATCGGAATAATAAAAATTTAAGAAACCCGGACGGTTT
>JAGCCY010000060.1 GCA_017651385.1 Lachnospiraceae bacterium | reverse complement strand
CAAGATGGGAGATGGGATATAACGAGCCAAGGGCAAAAATGGTCGAACGCATCAGTAAAGCCTGCGGGAAAAATGTATCGCATTTCTATATCAGTTCTGTTACTCCTGAAAAGATATCTACGATCCTTACAAAGATGACAACAATGTCGGAAAGTATCAGTCTCCTTATCGAGACCGGAAAAGGTATGGACTTCGATTTCACATTCCGCCAGGCAAAACAGAACACATACACAGCATGACTTATGGGACTCCCGTTATGCGGGAGTCTTTTCTATAACCTGAATGCTTCTGATACCCTTTTTTGAAAAAATAGAATTTTATGCTTGCTTACGAAAAGGTTATGCATATCATAAGACTCACGAGGTGACACATCGCCTATGGTTAATCAAAAAAAGTAAGTTAGTAAGTCTTAAGGGTACTTACTTAAGTTCTACTTCTTACAACAAAACTCTTTCAACCCTTAAGGGAAATGAGGAATACAGCAAGATCAAGGGGTTTGTGGGTTTAGCCCTCGGATTCTGACGAACATAACCGCAATGGTGACGGAAAGCTCCGGATTTTGAACGTAAATTCCCCGAATTTTGACGAAGAGGGTAAAACCGGCGTTTTCGGGGATTATCCCTGTTTTTTGACGAACATAATCCGTCCCGTGACGAACGAGGGGGAATCGCCTCGTCAAAATACAGGGGAAATGGCCCTTTTCCCTCGGATTCTGACGAAAGATGATTTTATTCTGAAATAAGCAAAAATCGCGGAAACCCGCTAAAATACAGGAATAGCGCTATATTTATGAGCATGACTGCTAAAACAAAGGAGGCGATCGCTGGATACGTCACAAATCAAGGGAAATAGTATATCCCGCTATAATCGGCGCGAAAAAAGCGCTTTCTACCTTCCAATTATCGTATAATCTGCAGATAAAAGCAACTGAATAATCAGGATTTCTACGTCATCACGTCAAAATTCATGGAAAAAGGCTCTTTTCCCCCGCATTCTGACGAATAAGAAGCGAACAGGTCCGTTTCTTGCCTAAAATGAAGCGATCATTTGCCATCTACAATTGTAGACGGCCTATTTACTGCGTCAAAATTTAGGGGAAATAGGTCATTATCCCCGAATAATGACGAGACATTTCGTCATGTCCCACGGGAAAAGATCAACTTCTTCCGCATCCGGCTGCGGAGGTCCTTTTAGCGCGTCAAAATTCATGGGAAATATTATTATCCTGTAATTTTGACGAAATCGGACAGGTTCTTCGTCGTTATGCGGGGGAAACGGAAAACAAGAATCTACAGTTGTGGAATGAACATCGGCGGAAGCACGTCAATATTCGCGGGAAAAGGATTATCCCTCAAAAACGACGTAAAACGGGCATTTTTGCGTCGAAATTCATGGCAAATCACATTTTTCCTTTAAAAACGACGAATTATCCCTTGAAAACGACGTGGCTGAAAGCTATAATTATTTAAAAAATGAGGGGTGTATTCTATATTCAAAGTTACCAGACAAGGAAAGGCGGTGCACACATGAGAGATTTCGCAGTAACACTTAAGAACGCGGATGGACCTTACTTCGTCATAAAGGCAGATGATTTCGAGGTAAAACATCAGACAGGAAAGTTTCGGCTGCCATTCAATATCGAGTTCACAAGAAACACGGGGAACGGAAGCGAGATAGTCGGATATGTAACGTACAAAGACGTTTTCGAGATTGCAGACGTGACGGACGGAGAATATAAGAAAATCGATATCGAGGAGTGGCCGGACCATGATAAGTGAGCTGATACATGTTGGATCAGCGGGCAGGACTCGAACAGAAATCAGTAGGAAGAGGGGGAGAGCACATGGACAAGGAATTTTCGGAAATACTGAATACCGATGAGAACGGCCAGCTGTCTTTCCTGGATCCGGCTGACAACTATTATCCTGTAGCTTCCGATTATGCAAAGATCCCCAAACGCTTCGTTGAGCGTTTCGGTAATATCAGCTATCTGGCAAATCTCGGTCTGATGTATGCGATCACAAAGGTCGAGAAGCGACGGCGCGATATGTATGAAGGAACGGAGAAGGGCCTCTTCTTTGCGGATGTCTATACCAAGACCGGTACTGATTATTCGCAGGGCCTTGTCGCGGAATTCCCCATCAATGAATTCCTAAAGACCTTCAACCTTAACCGCGGAGGAAGATCCTATAATGCGATAGATACCCTGTATAACGGAGAGCTGCTAAAGAACCAGTGGCAGATCCTATATCAGGATGAGGATATAATAGCTTCGACAAGCGTTGTGATAGGAACGATGTACAACAAGAAGAACAATATGCTGTACATGCAGTTCAATCCCAACCTGGAACCGATCCTTACGGATATCAAGAATAATTTCTCAATGATTTCTTTCCCGGTACTCGGAAAGCTGAGAGATGATTTTGCTTCCGCTCTGTATCAGGTACTGAAGCGAAGACTGGATTTCGAAGATTTCAGGAACAAGAAATACCGATATTCCCAGGCACAGGAATTCAAAGTCATATTCGATATAGACTATTTCCTCTTTGAGATGGGAGTGTATCCGTTCGATCCGGCTTCAAAGGATAAAGACATGATAAAGGTCGTTGAGCTGGTCAAGAACAAGCAATATAAGATTGCTGCTGAGATCGAGAAAGAGAGCGGCCTTATAGAGCGATACGAGAAGCTGGAAAAGACAAAGGAAAAGGGAAAAGAATTCGGCTATAGCCGAAAAGCGGTACTTTCGGACTTTAATGTCTTTAAGGACCGATGCCTGAATAAAGCATTCAAGCGAATAAACGGCTTTGTGATGCCTAAAGGACTTGAGAACGAAAGTAAAGATGCAACAGGAGAGCCTTTTGTTAAATACCGGGAACAATGCATCGAGAAACATCCTACAGATATCCATTTCAGATATGAGCTTGTACGATATGGTCGCGGCGGAAAGGTAGTCCAGATAATCTTTTACGTTTCCGGAGGCCAATGGGAGAAGGATGTACCTGCAAAAGCCGTTGTAGAAGCTCAAGAAGCACCTATCGATGAGATGGAATTCATCTTCTCCTTGAAGGAATACATAACCGAGAAGATATCGGCCAAAGATATGATGGCGATCGCTGCGGCGGCCAACTGGGATGAGGCAAAGATCAGGAAAGCATATCAGGTTGCCACTGAACAGCACCCGGACGATTTTGTGGCATTTATGATAAGTGCGATAAAGAAAGACTGGAATCCGGAAACGGACGTTGCAGCAGAGGAAAAGAAAGAGCCGGAATATACGGTAGATCAGTTCAAGGAGAAATTCCAGTTTGATATCCAATCTGATATAGAGGAAAATCCAAACTTCTCAGTGGCCATGGAAACAGTCATAGAGATGATGGTTGACTTCCTCAATTCAGACAAGAAGACGGTTAAGATCAACCGATCCAATGTTGAGGCAGGTAAGGTAAGAAAAAGACTGTTAGAGCTGAAGAGCGAGGATGTGGTCGCAGCGGTCAATGCTTTCCTGGAGGCAAAGCCGAAGACGGTTACCGAGAATTATATCCTTACAATCCTCTACAATATCAAACAGCAGGAATCCTTAAGGCAGGCACAGAAAGCTCATAGGCACAAAAAGCAGAAAGAGACGCCGGTGGAGCCGTATCCCATGGATTTCATCAAGAAGCAGCTTAAATATGATGATATAAGTCTGATGGGAGAGAAGTACCAGAAGGAGATCGACAGCATTTTCAACTATATCTACGATGCACTCAATACCGATGAGGAACAGATAAAGATCGGAAAGGCTAACATGCCGGCGCAGGCCGTAAAGAGCAGGCTGTTAAAGCTGGAACCGTTCGATGTGATCACGGCAACAAAACAGATCATTTCATCGGGAAAGTCAGATATAGTAACAAAGACAT
>JAGCCY010000059.1 GCA_017651385.1 Lachnospiraceae bacterium | reverse complement strand
TTCTGTTGTTGCGGGAAATCCGCAACGAATATTAAGAGAGATTTCCGAAGAGGACTATAATGAGATAAAATGATCCTGCTAAAGATTGCAACGGATATTGTGGCACTTAGGGAAGATAGTAGGATTTTTTAAGCTTATTAAGAAGCATATCGGGTGGTCATTAAGTAAAAAGAGGCAGGATATCGGTTAAATAACAGGAAGCGTTATTATAAACTTCGTTCCCTTTCCTATCTCGCTTTCGCACCTTATTTTTCCGCCGTGTCTTTCCACTATGGCTTTTGCTATCGCAAGACCAAGGCCGCTTCCCGAGGCTTTTCCTTCCGGAGTGCGGGCGTCTGAAACTGTATAGGTACGTGTAAAAAGATTGGGGATGGCTTCTTTTGGAATGCCGTTTCCCGTATCGCTTACCGTAATGATGACTTTATCGGATCCTTCCGTATACGCAGAAAGCGTTATGGAAGGATCTTTTGTATCTTTTGAATATTTGGCCGCATTTGTCATAAGATTGTCGAGGACCCGTAAGAACTTTTGAGTATCGGCTTTTATGTCACAGCTTAGGTCTTCGGGGACATCAAGTTTCATGTCGAAATCATCGTAACGCTTATCGACTATCGCATCGTAGAAATATTCCTCAAGAAAAGGTCCCAATTTAAGCTTTTCAAATTCCATCGGACGGGCCTTGTCTTCGACGCAGAAAAGATAGTACATATCATTGATAAGGTCTTCCAGGGTCTTTGTACGTCTGTCCACCAAAGCAATTGTTTTCTTAAAATCGTCTTCGGTAAGTTCCGCACCCGAATTTGCAAGGTCAATAGCTCCCCTTATCGCTGTTATGGGCGCACGAAGATCGTGCGAGATGTTGGCAAGCATCATCTCTCGCTCTTTTTGCAGTTCGGAAAGCTTTAAGTTGGCTTCCATCAGCTGTTTTGTAAGTTCTTCTATTTTGGCATTCTCCAGAGAAGGAGAGACAAATGCTTTGCTTTTCAAGATCCGACCTACTTTCCGGTGAATTTATAACCCTTTGACCATACGGTCTCGATAAGATTTTCGGTTTCAAAATCAATTTCCAGTTTTTTGCGAAGCCTGCTTACATTGACCATGACCGATCTTCTGTCCGCATCATCGTAATAGCCGAAGAGTGCCATGCCCAGTTCTTCGAAGGTTACATCTTTTCCGGGACGTTCTGCCATGTACACAAGCACATCAAATTCTCTGTTTGTAAGACCGAGGTCTTCGCCTTTAAACAGCGCTTTGTGAGCCAGTTTATCAATAACGAAGTTTCCGAATATAAGCTGTCCCGTCGTGTTCTTTTCCTTCTGCATCATTGAGACACGGCGGATGATAACGTCGATCCTTGCCTTTAGCTCTTTAAGGCTGTAAGGTTTTATCATGTAGTCGTCGGCGCCGGTTACGAGCCCTTCGATCTTATCATCCTCGCTCGTTTTACCGGTTAGGAAGATGATAGGTGTATTTGAAGCTTTTCTGATCTCTCTGCACAGAGTATATCCGTCAAGCCCGGGCATCATCACATCCAAAACGATACAATCGGGTTTTGTTTTATTTACAACAGATATGCATTCACGAGAGTTAGAACAGGTTACCACTTTGTAGCCTTCGGATGTGAAAAACTTTTCGTTTATCAAAAGGACTTCTTTATCGTCATCCACAAAAAGAACTGTTGCCATACTGCCTCCTCAGATCGAATCGATTATTGACTTAACTTTTTCGTATATTTCCGCCCTGCTGTCGACGTTTTGGGGTCTTATGACTGAGTATATCGGGATAAGACCCGCGAGATCAAGACACATTTGGAAAGTATATTTATTCCTGTTGTGCTGTTTTAACAGCCGTTCTATAAAAAGCGAGATATACAGATAATTGACCTTCTCAAGACCTGTTACTTCACGAACCCTTACCTCGGGATCGTCATCCTTTGCATGTTCCATATATATAAGTGCCTTTATGGGGACAGGGTGATCGGGAAAGAACTCTGTCCAAGGTACGGCAAATTTATCCTTGTCCTCATCTATATATATAAGGTCGTCCGGGTTAAGTTCTTTTTCTTCGACTACATCCCGGCACAGTTTTCTGAACGGATAACAGGGATGTGCATAGGCTTTACCGTCTTTTACGGCTACCATGCTTGTATCGTCGGCAAGAAATTTAAGGCCGTTGTCCAAAAGAGATGTGGTAAGAGTGGATTTGCCGCTTCCGCTCGAACCGCTCAATAAAAAAGCTCCCTTATCGTTATATACTGCAGAACAGTGTATTATCGGGGTGTTTCTTTCAAAGAAGAGCATCGCCATACCCCAGCCGAGTACATAATTGCCGAGATTTGTGTGATCGCGCCCCTCTTTTTTTTCATAAATTATAGTTTTTTCATCGGGGATATAAAGGTAACAACAGTAATTGGAAAGATAACTTTCTTTTTCGTCTATGTAACTGTAGCATTCCTTATCAAACTTAAACTCGTCGGGCATCTTGCCTTCTTTTATGGTGATAGTATTGTCGGGATCGGGATGTCCGTCACCTTTGACCGGCTGATAGAGTTCTATATCGGAAACAATATCCATGCAATAGATTCGGTAATGATACATATGATCCCCCTTTACATCTGATACGTTGATATTATACCTTTTTATGGGCTTTAAAGCAATCTTAAGACTTTCTTCATTGACAGTTTCATTATTGATGATATAACTGTATTAAGACAGTTAATACAGACATGTTCATCGGAAAGGAGAAGGCTTTGATAGAGCTTAATTACAGGGATTCAAAACCCATATACGAACAGATAGAAGATTCCTATAAAAAGCTCATAATAAACGGTGCTTTGAAGGTAGATGAAAAACTTCCTTCGGTAAGGTCGCTTGCGACCAAGCTTTCGATCAATCCCAATACGATCCAGAGGGCTTATAATGAGCTTGAAGCCGCCGGATACCTGTACTCGGTTCCGGGCAAGGGAAGTTATGTGGCATCAAAACCCAAAGCCAACAGGGAGCGTATTGAGGGATTAAAGGCACGTATCAGAGAGTTGATCGAGGAATTAAGATTTTATAATATCTCGGATGAAGAGATATTTGAAATGGTCAGGGAGGGGCTTTAATGATTAAAGTTGAAAATCTCGTTAAAACCTTTGGCGATTTTAAGGCATTAAACGAGGCAAACGTTAAGGTTGAAAACGGCTCCGTATACGGTCTTGTGGGACCGAACGGTGCAGGTAAATCAACACTTATACGCCATTTGACGGGTGTATATAAACAGGACAGCGGCGAAGTTTTTGTGGATGACGAAAAGGTGTGGGAAAATCCTAAAGTTAAAGGAAAGATCGCAGCCATCCCGGATAACTGGTTTTTCTTTAACACGGCACCCATAAGCGAAATGATGCGCTTTTACAAGGGCGTTTATCAAAATTTCTCGGAAGAAAGATTCAATAAGCTTAAAGAAGCTTTTGATATCGACGTTAAAAAGGGCATCAAGTATTTGTCAAAAGGTATGCAGAAGCAGGCAGCATTCTGGCTTGCTCTTTCCACCATGCCCGATTATCTTATTCTTGACGAGCCGGTTGACGGACTCGATCCCGTTATGAGAAGACGTGTATGGAGCCTTATAATGGACGATGTAGCCGAAAGAGGCACTACGGTCCTGGTCTCTTCCCACAATTTAAGAGAGCTTGAAGATGTCTGCGATCATGTGGGTATCATGAACAGAGGAAAAGTCGTGCTTGAAAGAAGCTTAAGCGAACTTCAGGACAACATGGTAAAGCTTCAGGTGGTATTTAAGGAAGATATGACGGAGGTCCCTTCGGACATTCCGATGCTTCACGATTCGGTCATGGGCAGGGTTCATACGATGATAGTAAGAATGTGCCCCGAGGCAGCCGTAAAATGCGTAAGCAAATATGAGCCTTTGCTTGTGGAGGCGGTTCCTTTGACTCTTGAAGAAATATTTGTATATGAGGTAGGAGGGCTTGAAGATGAGATCAAAAAACACATTGTTTAATAAGACCCTTTATCTTAAGCAGATCATGAGGATATGGCCGGTATGGTCTCTCGTATCCCTGGGCGGATTTTTTGTGGCAGTTGCAATGGCCATGAATGTTGTTACCTTCAACAAAAGTCGGAACGATCTTATAAATAACTTCAGATATGCCTATTTTAACGCAGCTTCCAT
>JAGCCY010000058.1 GCA_017651385.1 Lachnospiraceae bacterium | reverse complement strand
CTCATCATCGAGTTTTTTAAGTACCGCTGTGATCTTTTCACGCTCGACCGGTTTTAAGAGATATTCTCTTACACCGTTTCTGAGCATCTCGACCGCATACGTAAAATCGTCATACCCGCTTATCGCCACCATCAAAGGAGGATCGGGCAGTTTAAATGCATGCTTTACAAGTTCCACCCCATCCATCTTCTGCATGCGGATATCGGTAAACATCACATCGATCTTTCTGCTGTTAAGGATATTTAAGGCGTCCTCACCGTTTGAGCACTCCAAAATGAGTTCGATCGGTACACCGCTTCTTCGTACCATCGTGCAGATACCCTGTCTTATTAACTTTTCATCTTCCACGATCAGTAAGGTTTTCATGCCTTTGCCGTTCCTCCGCCCGATTTCCTTGGTAATCTTACAGAAACCTTTGTGTACTTTCCGTATTCGGAATAGATGCTTAAGCCGTACTCTTTACCAAAGCTTAACCTTATACGGTCTTCAACATTCTTAAGACCTATGCCGTTGCCTTTTCCGCCTGCCGTCTCGACTTCGCCTCTTATACCTTCCTCTACATGTTTAAGCTCATCTTCAGTCATGCCGCGGCCGGAATCGGTCACCTCCACTATAAATTCAGAGCCTTCCTGTCTTGCCTTTATATAGACCGTCGTATCTGTCATAACGGGCTCTATACCGTGGAGAACTGCGTTTTCCACTATCGGCTGGAGCGACATCTTCGGTATCTCCTGATCCATAAGTTCTTCGGGAATATTGACGGACAGGATGACCTCAAAATCATATCTAAGATTCATGAGCTTTAAGTAATTTCTTATATATTCAAGCTCCTCGGAGAGGATCACATTGCCGGATACCCACTTCATACTGTATCTGAGCATCTTACCCAGTGCCGTGATCGCATCGGAGATCTCATATTCCTCGTCTATCTCGGCCATCATCTTGACCGACTCAAGAACGTTATAGATAAAGTGAGCATTTATCTGGTTCTGAAGCGAACGTATCTCGGAATTTTTGACAAGAACCTCTCTCTTTATATTTTCGTCCATAAGGTTTCTTATGCGGTCAAGCATCTTGTTAAGCTGAGATCCCAGCTCCGCCATCTCGTCGCGCCCGCTCTCATCGACCCTGACTTCAAGGTCTCCCTTCTGGACGCGCCTTATACCCTTAAGGATCGAATAAAACTGCTTGAGCATGCCCTTCACGATGCCGTTTATCACTATAGCTATCACGATTAGCATCGCTACCATTATGGCGACATATATATTCCTGCTTCTTTTTACTTTGCCTATATCACCCGTTACATCTTTTACACCGTATAAAGTGCCCGCAAATGATTTTACGGGATAACATGTGATCGTATAGGATCTTTTTCCAAGCTTTTCGTATAGTACAAGCCCGTTTTCGCTTATCTCACCGCCTGTTTCTTTTGCCACGGCATCAATGATGAGCTTTGCCGTCTCTTCGTCGGCATTTCCGGTTAGGATAACGCCGTCCTCTGTCACAAAAAAGCCGCTTTCATCTTCGATCTTCTCATAAAGTGAAGGAAAACAGGTATCCATTGTCATGGCGGCTTCAATATAGCCAAGCGTCCCTTCATCATAGTCGCTTATAACGGTCACAAGGGCGGTCAGGCCCTTTTTCTGATTGGTGGTAAGAGATGAAAAGAGCGTGTCATAATAGCCGAAATGCCAGCCCGTTATGTCCTCGTCATCTGCCCACTCAAGATTCTTAAGACGGGAATTTCCGTACAGGACCGGCATCATTTCCCGGATCTCCGTCACCGAATAAACCCTTACCGCATAGAGTAACGGGTTATTGTTGACCATACGCTCAAGTTCGGCAACCTCTGAATCCCTGAAACCTATAAGTGACTTTGCATCGAGTGTTTTCCCGTTTTTGGCGTCTTTTAAAAATTCAAGAAGACCTTCGTCGGCCGAAAAGAAACGTGTCGACATGTTTATGGAGTCAATGTCGGTCTTAAGCTGTGCTGCATCCCTTTCCATCTTGTACTCCATGTACGTACGGCTCTCTTCAAGAACATCCTTTTCACGGTTTGCAAAAAGGATACCCGACATGACTGCGATCGGCACGATCGTAAACGCAAGGATCACAAGCGTAAATTTGATATTCAGTTTGAAATATTTATTACGCTTAGCTTCGTCCATTCCTAATCAAGTCCCAGTTTTTTCTTGTTTTCGTTCATCTGGCGCGTCTCTTCTTCGGCAAGAAGCGCATAGCCTATCTCATCACGCTTTTCAAGGTAGTCAGCAAGTATTTCATCAAACTCTTCGTCCGATCCGGCCAAAAGAAGCTGAGGAAGCGTCTTGCCCCAGAGATTTCTGGAAGCCGAATATATACGCCCGAGTTCCGTATCCTCGGGGATATTTACATCGTACTGGCCCACATAAGCAACATACGGATAAGTCCACTCCGCCATCTGTTTAACAGGCTCTCTGAGTTCCTGCTGCCACTTAAGCTGCATAACATTATTCTGAAGCATCCAGTACGCATCGTCTGCGCCGTACAGCTCATCGTATTTTTCACG
>JAGCCY010000057.1 GCA_017651385.1 Lachnospiraceae bacterium | reverse complement strand
TGTTAAAGCCTGTAATATCCGTGACCGGAGTCGGAAAAGCTGAAAAAAATAAGTTAACTTGTACTTCAAATATAAGGCCCGGTGATGATATAGTTATTACGAAGTGGGTCGGTCTTGAAGCCACGGTTTATCTTGCAAAAGAGCATGAGGAAATACTTATAAAGAAGTTTCCTCAAAGAATGATATATGAAGCGGCGGCGTACGACCGTTATTTAAGCATCGTACCGGAGGCCGCCGGCGCCGTTAAGTCCGGCGCAGCTGCCATGCATGATGTTTCGACAGGCGGTATATTTACCGCACTTTTCGAAATGGCGGAAGCGGCAGGCGTTGGACTTACAGCAGATATAAAGAAGATCCCGATCAAACAGGAAACTGTCGAAATCTGTAATTTCTTTGATCTAAACCCTTATGAGATCGCCTCGGCAGGCTCGCTTTTAATAGCGGCCAAAGACGGAAAGGCCCTTGTAAAGGCTTTTTCGGAGGAAAAAATAAATGCGGCGGTGATCGGGAAATTTACGGATTCGAACGATCGTATTATTATTAACGGAGACAATGTTCGTTTTCTTGAACCGTTCAGGAACGACGAAATATACAAAATGAAGGAGAAGAAGTTATGAGAGAAAAAATACTTTCGGTAATAGAACAGAATGCACGTATTGATATTAAAGAGCTTGCCGTAATACTCGGCATGGAAGAGATAGATGTTGCGAACGAACTTAAGGCTATGGAAGAAGAAGGAGTGATCTGCGGTTATCATACGATGATCGACTGGGACAAGACTTCGATCGACAAGGTAAGCGCTTTGATCGAGGTAAGGGTTACACCGCAGCGGGGCCAGGGCTTTGATACGATCGCAGAGAGGATATACCAGTACCCCGAAGTAAACGCAGTTTATCTTATTTCGGGCGGATTCGATCTTTTGGTATCCATCGAAGGCAAGAGTTTAAAAGAAGTTTCGCTCTTTGTATCGGACAAGCTTTCAACCCTTGAGACCGTCTTAAGTACGGGTACACACTTTATTCTTAAGAAGTACAAGGATCACGGTATAGTACTTTCCAAGAAAAAAATCGATGAAAGGGAGAGTTATATGCCATGAGAAATCCTTTATCAGATGAAGTCGTTAAGATAAAGCCTTCGGGCATCAGGAAGTTTTTCGATATAGTCGCTGTCATGAAAGATGCCATATCGCTGGGCGTCGGCGAACCCGATTTCGATACTCCCTGGCATATAAGAGACGAGGGTATATATTCGCTTGAAAAGGGCAAAACCTTTTATACATCAAACTCGGGTCTTAAAGAGTTAAGAGAAGAAATATGTAATTATACAAAAAGAAAATACGGCGTATCCTATGAATGGGACAAAGAAGTCATCATAACGGTTGGTGGTTCCGAAGCAATAGATATAGGGCTTCGTGCAATGTTAAACCCGGGAGATGAAGTACTGATCCCCCAGCCGAGCTACGTATCTTACGAACCCTGTACGATACTTGCCGGCGGAAAACCCGTGATAATCGATTTAAAGGCCGAAAACGAATTCAGGCTTACGGCAAAAGAACTGCTGGATGTGATCACCGATAAGACCAAGGTTTTGATCCTTCCTTTCCCCAATAATCCGACAGGTGCCATTATGGAGGAAAAGGATCTTATAGAGATCGCAAAAGTATGTGTCGAGAAGGATATATTCGTTATGTCCGATGAGATCTATGCAGAGCTTACTTATAAGGGAAAGCATGTATCCATCGCATCTCTCCCCGGCATGAGAGAAAGAACGATCCTTATAAACGGTTTTTCAAAAGCATTTGCAATGACGGGATGGAGATTAGGCTATGCATGCGGTCCTTCCGAGATAATCGCACAGATGACCAAGATCCATCAGTTCTGTATTATGTGTGCACCCACTACGAGCCAGTATGCAGCAATCGAAGCTTTAAAGAACGGCGACGAAGATGTTGAGAAGATGCGTCAGTCATACGATCAGAGAAGACGATTCCTTCTTAACGCTTTTAAGGAAATGGGACTTGAATGTTTTGAACCCTTCGGTGCATTCTACGTATTCCCGTGTATCAAGGAATTCGGCATGACATCGGATGAATTTGCCACAAGATTTTTGGAAGAAGAAAAGGTTGCGGCTGTTCCCGGTACCGCTTTCGGCGACTCGGGAGAAGGATATCTCCGTATATCTTACGCTTATTCTTTGGACAGACTTAAACTCGCCATGGAGAGAATGGCAAGATTTGTTAATAAACTTCGTGAAGAAAAGGCCGAAAAGTAATGCATATAGTTTTACATCAGCCGGAGATACCGGCGAATACAGGAAACATAGGGCGTACCTGCGTAGCTACAGATACGCCCCTTCATTTAATAGAACCTTTAGGGTTCCGCCTCGATTAAAAGGCGATAAAGCGCTCCGGGCTGGATTACTGGGAACATCTTGATGTAAGAAATTACATTAATTACGAGGATTTTATAAACAAAAATCCCGGTGCAAAGATCTGGTATGCTACCACAAAGGCGCATAAATGTTATACCGAGGTTTCTTTCGGACCCGATGATTATATAATGTTCGGAAAAGAATCCGCAGGCATACCCGAGGAGATCTTAGTGGATCACGAGGATACCTGCATTCGTATACCCATGGGGCCGAAGATCCGTTCTTTAAACCTTTCAAATTCCGTTGCGATCGTACTTTACGAGGCGTTAAGGCAGAACGGTTTTAACAAAATGGAGACCGAAGGCGAGCTTCACAGGCTTAAATGGAAATGAAAATATTTTAATCTGATTTTAATCTTTCTTCAAAGATGCATTAATGAAACGTTGATAAATTGATATCGTCGACAACAGGTAACAACAATTTACAACACAACATCATTTACAATCTTTACGAAGAGGAGAATACAAAATGGATAATTTCGAAAAAGTTGAAAAGTTAAGACAGAGAGCAAATGTTTCATACGAGGAAGCAAGAGAAGCTTTGGACGCAGCTAACGGCGATCTTCTGGATGCGATGATCTACCTTGAGAAAAAGGGTAAGGTTGCAGGCAACGACACCGTTGAAAAGTTCACGGGCGAGGTTGTGGATTATCCCGCAGTAGGTTCAAAGAAGGATAACTCCGATAAGAAGGAAAAGAAGAACGCTGACGGCAAGAGCGCAGGCGAGAAGTTCTCGGATTTCTGCAAAAAGGCATGGCAGAAGGGTAACGACAACGAGTTCGTGGTAAGACACAAGGACGATGTGATAATAAGGATCCCCGTTTGGGTTATGATCGTTATCCTTGTATTTACTTTTCACATTACACTTCCCGTAATGCTTATATCCTTATTCTTCAGCTGCAAGTACGGCTTTGAAGGCAAGGATGACCTTTCAAAGGTTAACAAGGCAATGGACAAGGCAAGCGACATTGCTGACAATATAAAGGACGAATTTAACAAATAGGAGAAGCTAATGAGTACCCGTATTCTGGTGGTGGAAGATGAGGAAAAACTGGCCAGGTTTATAGAACTTGAGCTTATACACGAAGGCTATGATGTCGATAAGGCGGGAGACGGCCGTGTGGCGCTCGATAAGGCGACGCAGGAGAATTTTGATCTTATCCTTTTGGATATCATGCTTCCGGGACTTAACGGACTTGAAGTGTTAAGAAGGCTTTCAAAGGATAATCCCACGCCGGTCATTCTTCTTACCGCCAGAGATGCGGTCATGGATAAGGTTGCGGGTCTCGACGCGGGAGCGGTGGATTATATCACAAAACCTTTCGCGATAGAAGAACTCCTTGCACGCATAAGGGTAGCCCTTAAGCTGCACGGAAGACAGTTAAATGCAAATATTGCGGCACAGGGTCCTGCGGACAGCCGTGAAGAAGGCATTTATACATGGAACGGAGTGGTCCTTGACGAGAAAAAGCACAAGGTGACATACAACGGTCAGGAAATACCTCTTACAAACAGAGAATTTCTGATGCTTGAAACACTTCTTTCCAATAAGGACATTGTTCTTTCACGCGATACATTACTTGAAAAAGTTTGCGGATACGACTATGTGGGTGAGACCAATGTCGTGGATGTATATATAAGATTTTTGCGCACCAAAATAGATGAGACCTTTGGGATCAAAATGATCCAGACCGTAAGAGGAGTTGGATATGTCATCAAATCCGAGTAATCAGGAGAGAAGGGTCACCTCCATTACACATAAATTTCAGTGGCTGATAGCGGGCGAAAAGCTTGGAAAAGCATTTTGGGGCAGCATCGGCCTCTTTTTCATTCTGCTTTTCGCATGGGCGTTTGAAACGGAATTTTCAATACTGCACACGATAGATTTCAGTCTGGACAGAAGTTTTGTGGGGCTTGATTCTTTTTATAAAATTAAATATGAAGTAGCCAGATCCACGGGAGAGGTGCTCCTTACAAGGTCGCTTTTTCCCGAACTTATCGTAATGTTCGCGATATCGGGTTCAGTGTTTGTGCTGAGGGTTTTCGATGTTCTGCTGTCTCTTGCGCGGGAGAAAAGGAAGATAAGAAGGATAATCGCTCCTATAGACGAGATCGCAAGGAGAGCCGATGAGCTTTCAAAACTTGAGTTTTCGGAGGATAAGTACGAGCTTCTTGAAAATGCGATCTCAAGGATCGAGCCGGACGACAATAAGGAAATACTTCTTCACGATTCCGAACTTCAGGGTATCGAAGATGCGATGAACGGGCTTATATCCCGTATGAAAGAAAACTACCGCCAGCAGGCAAGATTCGTAAACGACGCTTCACATGAACTTCGTACCCCTATAGCGGTGATCGAAGGATACGCAAACATGCTTTCAAGGTGGGGCAAGGAAGACGAGAAGGTTTTAGATGAGTCCATAACTGCCATAAAGAATGAATCCGAGCATATGAAGCATTTAGTGGAGCAGCTTCTTTTTCTTGCAAGAGGTGACAGCGGTAAAACAACGCTTAACAGGGAAAATGTCGATCTGAACGATGTCATGCGTGAGATATACGAAGAATCCCTTATGATAGACGAAAATCATCCGTACAGGTTTACATGCTGTGCGGAACCGCTGATAATAAGTATAGATGCCGGTCTTGTAAAGCAGGCGGTAAGGATACTTATAGATAATTCCGCCAAGTACACGAAGCAGGGTGATGAGATATTGTTAAGCACCGGGCGGACCGAAGACTACAGGCCGTATCTCCAGGTTCAGGATACCGGTATCGGGATGGCGCAAAAGGATGTGGAGCACATGTTTGAGCGTTTCTACAGAGCCGATGAAGCCAGAAATACCGAAGGAACAGGACTTGGGCTTTCGATCGCAAAATGGATAGTCGATAAGCACGGCGGAAAGTTTTCCATTGTATCAAGGACGGATCTCGGTACGAGGATAAGGATCATTCTCTGATATCGTTTTATGTTTTTTAAGGAGGGTTTATGAAGTATCCGGAGTTTTTACGGGACGGAGGCAGGATAGGTTTTATTGCGCCTTCATTCGGATGTTCCACATATCCGTACAACGAAAGATTCAACAATGCACTTAAACATTTTAATGCACTCGGGTATAAGACTGTCGAAGGACCAAATGCAAGGCTTAATGCCGGTATAGGAAAGAGTAATACCCCGATGGCTTGCGGTGCAGAGATAAATGAGTTCTTTTTAGGCGATCATTCGGATGTGATCATATCGTGCGGTGGCGGAGAGCTTATGTGCGAAGACCTTGCGTATGTGGATTTTGCGGGTATCATGAAGGCTGCTCCAAAATGGTACACAGGTTATTCCGACAACACGAACCTTACGTTTTTGCTGCCTACGATATGCGATATTGCAGCGATCTACGGTCCGTGCGTTTCGGATTTCGGCATGGAACCCTGGCATAAGTCCGTTCAGGATACATTCGATCTTTTATGCGGGAAAAAGCGTTCTTTTACCAACTATGACGGCTGGGAAAAAGAAGGACTTGAACATGACGGCGATAACCCGCTGGCTGCGTATAACATAACGGAGCCGTATTCCCAGAGGATATATAAAGCGGATGAAGCTCATTTTGAAGGAAGACTTATCGGAGGATGCCTTGACTGCCTGGCAAACCTTGTGGGAACGAGGTTTGACATGGTGCCTGCTTTTAATGAAAGGTACAAAGATGACGGTATCATATGGTTTCTGGAAAGCTGCGATCTTAATGTAATGAGCATGAGAAGAGCTCTCTGGAACCTTGATGAGGCGGGCTGGTTTGAGCATGTAAAAGGATTTTTGATCGGAAGGCCGCTTATGCATGACGATGATTTTGACGGGTTTAAACCGTACGACGCCTATACGGGGATACTTTCAAAATACAATGTTCCGATAATCTATGATATCGATCTTGGGCATCTTTCGCCGATGATCCCGATGGTCTCGGGCGGATATGCAAAGGTTGATGCTTCGGGTAACACTTTCAATATAGAGATGATTTTACGTTAAATTTGTGATATTCTAGGAAATACCGAGTGATTCGGTATTTCCTTTTTTTACGGAGAGAATATATGAAGTGGATTAAATTTAAGATAAAGACGATCACACAAGCCGAGGATATTCTGATAAGCAATCTTTACGATATTGGCCTTGAAGGCGCTCAGATAGAGGACAAGGTGCCGCTTACCGCACTTGAAAAAGAGCAGATGTTTGTGGATATCCTTCCCGATATGCCTGATAACGACGATATCGCATATATAAGCTGTTTTGTGGAAGACGACGGGACCGTCGACAGGGAAAAGATAGTAAGCGATATAAAAAGCGTTCTTTCCGAAACTGCCGAATATACGGAAGTCGGTGAGGGCAGCGTGGAGGTCTCCGAGACCGAAGATATAGACTGGATAAATAACTGGAAGCAGTTTTTCCATCAGTTTTATGTGGACGATCTTCTGGTCATCCCTTCATGGGAAGAAGTAAAGCCTGAAGACAGGGATAAAAAGATACTTCATATAGATCCGGGTACGGCTTTCGGGACCGGCATGCATGAGACGACGCAGCTTTGTATAAGGGCGCTTAAAAAATATCTGACGCCGGATACCAAACTTCTTGACGTAGGAACCGGTTCGGGCATATTATCTATCGTATCGCTTATGTACGGAGCAAAAGAAGCGGTCGGGACCGATCTTGATCCCTGTGCGATCGACGCATGTTTTGAAAACATGGAGGCAAACGGGATATCAAAAGACAGGTTTAAGGTAATGATAGGAAATATCATAAGTGACAAGGCTGTTCAGGACGAAGTCGGTTACGGCATATACGATATAGTGGCAGCAAATATACTTGCCGACGTGCTTGAACCTTTAACACCCGTGATCGTTAAGAACTTAAAACCGGGCGGGATCTATATCACAAGCGGGATAATCGATACGAAAGAAAAAGAGGTTGCCGATTGTATACAAAATTCGGGTTTTGAGATCTTAAGCATTGAAAGCCAGGGCGAGTGGCGAGGTATAACCGCAAGGAAGAAATGAGATGAACGTATATCTTGATAATTCGGCTACAACAAGGGTATATCCCGAGGTTGTAAGCCTTATGAATACGATAATGCTTGAAGATTACGGTAATCCTTCAAGTGTACATATGAAGGGTGTCGAAGCGGAGAGGTATGTTACGGACGCTTCGGCAAAGCTTTCTAAGATATTAAAGGTCAAAGAAAAAGAGATACTCTTTACTTCAGGCGGTACCGAGTCCGACAACACCGCTCTTATCGGAGCGGCGCTTTCTTACCAAAGACGCGGAAAGCATATCATCACAACAAAGATCGAGCATCCTGCGATACTTAATACGGTTAAGTATCTTGAAACGCAGGGTTTTGAGATCGATCTTCTTTCTCCCGATGAGTACGGTGTGGTTTCTTTGGACGAATTAAAAAGTAAACTCAGACAGGATACGATACTTGTATCCGTTATGCACACCAATAACGAAGTAGGTTCCCTTCAGCCCGTAGCCGAGATCTCAAAGATCATAAAGACTTATAATCCCGATATCATTTTCCACGTGGATGCGGTGCAGGGATTTTCAAAGGCGCCTGTCTACCCGTCCAGACAGGGAATAGATATGTTGAGCATAAGCGGGCACAAGATCCACGGACCAAAGGGGATCGGTGTTTTATATGTAAGTGAAAAAGTAAGGCTTAAACCCATAACCTTCGGCGGAGGCCAGCAAAACGGAATGCGTTCGGGTACTTTGAATGTTCCGGGCATTGCGGGGATAGCGCTTGCGGCTGAAATGATAACCTCGGGAATGGATGAAAAGATCTCAGGATTATATGGTCTTAAAGAGTATTTTCTTTCGGAAGCATCAAAGATCGACAACGTTTCGATAAACGGAGTAAAAAGGGATAAAGACGGTTCTCCGGCCGTAAAAGAAACGGCTCCGCATATCATGAATATATCCGTAAGAGGGCTTCGAAGCGAGGTAATGCTTCACGCTCTTGAGGAAAAGGGTATATATGTATCGGCAGGTTCCGCGTGCTCATCGCATTCCAAAAAGGAATCCTCGACTCTTAAGGCTATGGGTGCAGACGCACAGACGATGGACGGTGCGCTTCGCTTAAGCATGTCCGAGTTTACCACAAAGGAAGAGATAGATTACGTGCTTGAAACATTGAGGGAGATCATCCCGTTTTATGCAAGATTTACACGTAAATAGGGATTTTTATCGCGGAGGGTGTATGGAAAGTAATTCCCGTGAAAACCGCATAATGATAATAAAAACAACCGCATTGGCCATACTTTTTGCGGTTCTTTTGTTTACAAGATTTTATGATATCACGATCCTTCCGTTCGGATATCATATGGACGAAGCGGGAGCCGGATATGATGCAAGATGCCTTGCCGGGTACGGTACAGACAGGTATTTTAAGTCATGGCCTTTGTATCTTACCAACTTCGGTCCCGGGCAGAGCAGTTTATATGCATTTATCTGTGCATTTCTTTTTAAGATCTTCGGATACAGTAAATTTCTTTTGCGTCTGCCTGCAGCACTTTTTTCGGTATTTACATTTATATTCGGTGTCGATCTTACGGACAGATGTTTCGGAAAAGAAAAACTATACGGCATACTTTCCGGGTTTTTGGTGGTCATCTGCCCATATTTTGTGCTGGCTTCAAGGATCGGCCTTGATTGTAATCTGATGCTTGGGATGTCGGTTATCTTCCTTGATATCTTTGCATTGATCCTTGAAAAAGAAAAACCGGGACTTTGGATGTATGCGCTTTTGGGTGTTATCGGCGGACTTGTTCTGTATACATACGCGCTTTCTTATATCATCCTTCCGCTCTTTCTTTTGTTTATGTTTTTATATACGCTTCGTACGAAAAAGTTTGACCTAAAGGGATGGCTTATA
>JAGCCY010000056.1 GCA_017651385.1 Lachnospiraceae bacterium | reverse complement strand
CGTATCGATTATAGGGGTTTCCTTTACTTCAACCGATGTGTACTGTGAAAGTTCGTCAATAAGAAGCGTTCTTTTGTCCCTTAATTCATTGGCCTTTGCGCCCGTAAGCTCGATAACGTTGATCTGCTTGTTAAGCGTTGCAACCTGCTCGGCTATGGAATTGATCTGGGAAATGCTGTCCTTGATCTCCATATTGATATCTTTCTGGAGTTCGGAAAGCTGGCCTGAAATGGTGTTGAAATAATCACACAGAGACTGCGAATAATTTACAAACTGAGCCTTTGTTGCGGAGTCGCCGGAATTCTTTGAAAGTTCCTCAAGCGCATTGAACATAAGGTCCAATGTTGTATTGAAACCGCTTGTATGGTCGTCGTCCACAAAATAGTTTTCAAGGCTCTTCATATAATATGCCTTTATAGTATTCTCGCCGAGCTTTTCGTTGTTATCCCAGTACTTTGTGTCATAAAACTCATCGTGGATACGCTCGATCGCAATTGTGTCAACGCCTGCACCTGCGGAACCGTAAGTGGTAAAAGTACGAAGTGCAAGATTTGCCTCCTGCAATGCCGACTGCCTTGAATAGCCCTCGGTCTCGGCATTGGATATATTATTGGCCGTTGTATTGAGACCTGCGTTTGCAGCTGTAAGACCCGTATATGAAATATTTAATCCAAAAAATTGTGAAGGCATTCGGTTCCCTCCATACTATGTACTATGCAAGTGACATAATAATGTGTTCAAGCATCTCGCTTATAACGTTAATGTATCTGGAAGAAGCATTGTAAGCGTTCTGAAATTTGATCATGTTTGTAAGTTCTTCGTCGGAAGAAACACCGACTACCTGCTCCCTCGAATGATCGATCGATTCAACCGTTGCCTGCTGTGAGGCAGATATGTTCTTGTATACCGAACCGGAGTTTGCAACCTGCGAAACAAGGTTTGAATAGTACGTGTTTATACTGCACTTTGTCGTTACGTTCGGGTTAAGTACATATATCTTTGCGTCGAAACCTTCGATAAGTTTTGCTGCCGTTTCATAATCAACGGTTCCGTCGGGAAGCTTAAAGCTCATCTTTCCCGCTTCTCTTATAAGAGTAGGATTTACCATTAAG
This sequence comes from Lachnospiraceae bacterium, assembly GCA_017651385.1. Lineage (GTDB taxonomy): Bacteria > Bacillota > Clostridia > Lachnospirales > Lachnospiraceae > UBA1258. The sequence continues at coordinate 2,832 of JAGCCY010000056.1, read as the reverse complement.
TTCGGAATACTGTAAAGAGTTTCCGAATGGAAATCATCACTTGTATTTTCTTCGTTGTAATCCCACTTTTTGTTGACCGAGTCGTAAGTATAGCCGTCGGAAGCAACTTTTTTAAATAACTGAAGCGGTGAACCGTCATCGTCGCACATATATCCGGAAACGGGATCGGAAACATCCGCAAATATCTTATTGACTGTGGTGACAACGTTATGTATGAGCTGATCGAATTCGGCTTCGATGTTCATGCAGATCGACTGGTTGATCGTCTGATTGTAATAAGCCGCATCCACTTCATATCTGTCGCAGTCTGCAAGGTATCTGTCCTTGGCTTCGGCAAACTCTGCTGCCGTGGCATAATCGCTTTCCTTGGGAGGCTCGGGCTTGACCGGTATATCCGTATAATCCGCAACCTTGTCGCCCCTTATATAAAGCATTGCCCTTAACTGACCCACATCCGTATTCTTCTCCGATGAGATCATGGCTTTCATATTGAAAACTCTTGCGGATGTGATATCTATAAGCCCGCCGTCGGGAGCCGTATATACATTTTCGCCGGCTTTGTTTGTATCTTCGACCGGAATTGCTGCTATTTCCCAGTACGGAATGTAAAATCCGGTATCGGTATCCTGAACGACGTTCATTTCGTATACCGTATCGCCTGCTACAAAATCAACGCCTTCAACCTGAACCTTTACCGATCCGAAGATATCTTCCGAATAAGATATGTTTGCCATACCGGCAAGATCGTCCAAAGCTTTGTTTCTTTCGTCTCTTAAGTCGTTGGCCGTTTCAATGCCGCCGACCTCAACGCCTCTTATCTTTTCGTTTAATTTGTATATCCTGTGCCCGATATTGTTGATCTCTTCAACTTTATCTTTTATATGGGCATTTAATTCATTCTGATAATCAACAAGACCCTGATATACCTGCTGTGCATTCGTAAGGAATGACTGTGCGTTCTGAACGATCATTCTCTGAATTGTGGTATCATCGGGAGTCTTTGAAAGTTCTTCTATTGTTGACCAGAAATTGGTCATTGCTTTATTAAAACTTGCATCGTCGTTAAGCTCGTCCAAAAGGTCTTCAACCTCTGTCAGAGCATTATATGATTCGTCGTAAAAAGCACTCCTGCCGCTCTCACGACGGAATGACTGATCCAAGAAATAATCTCTTACCTGACGTACTCTGGAATATGTGACACCCAGACCTATCTGTTGACTTGAAGTAACAGCGGATGCCGCTTTGATCGTGTTATAGATTTTGTCGGATTCAAGTACCTGCTGACGCACGTACCCCTGCGTATCCATGTTTGACAAGTTATGCGCAGTGGTATTAAGAGCATTCTGGCTTGTCTGCAATCCTGAAGTTCCTACATAAAGACTTCCCATTAAAGGCATAACTTAAATCCTCACACGTCTGTTAAAAGGTTACTGTTTGGCGTCAAAGCCGCCACTCACACCGCCGATAAGACTGCCCGTGTTATAGGCTCCTCTATCATAATTGGCGGTTTCCGGTGCCGTTCTCATGGACTGGATCAGATTAAGATTGAAGTCCACCATTTCTCTGGCACTGTTTAAAAGTTCCTCATTCCTCTCGTTCAAAAGCTTCATCGTGTGCAGTGTGCCATGAAGCTTGTCATGAACATCTGCCAGAGCTTTTTGCTCCTTCGGAGACTTCTCGAGTAAAGAAATGAGGACTGTAAGCTTAAGTCCTTTAACATCCGTGTTGAGGATCTTAGCGATTTCATGCATTGTTGCTTCGCGCTTTTTCTCTAAGCCGTTAATGACGTCCACAACGGTCTGCTCATTCTCCGTAATTTGCGTAAGACCGTCCAGATCGCCCGAAACAATGGTTTGTGTTTTTTTTGAGGATAGCTCGATGAGCTTCTGATATTCCGAATCCTCATGATTTAATACATCAATAAGATTTTCTACCAGACTCGCCATCGAACTACCTCAGTTCTTCGTACTTCTTAAGTAACTTTTCAGCAAAGCTTTCTCCGCTGACCTCATAGGTTCCTTCATTGATCGCTTTCTTAAGCGGTTCAACCTTATCGAAACGAATATCGGGCGCGCCTTTAACTGCCTTTGTTGCAACCTGCATATCCATTCCCAATGAGCTTATCTGAACTTTATCCGAAGCCTTAGCCTTGGAAATGTTCTGCTCTCGCTGTACCTTTGAGGAATTATAAACCTGCTGTACCTGTGTATAAGCCTCTATACGCATTAATTGTTCCTCCTTCCGGGTCATCCTTGACCCCTTCATCTACATTATTTATCGGTTAATTTCCCGATAACTTTAGGGGAAAAAGAAAAAAAATTAATTTTGTTTCATAGCCTCGGAAAGAGCCTTGAAATTTTCTGCATCCGACAGCTTTCGCACAGACTTTAAACTGATCACCGGTTCCGCGACGGTAATGTTTTTCATCGAATCCAGGTATTCTCTCATCTTTTTTGCGGCCATCGGAGCCCATGAACCGTTTTCGATCATACCGACTTTACGGTTCTGATAGTTTTTGATCTTAAGCTGATACAAAAGATTGTTCATGGGAGGGAACAATTCTCCGTCATATGTACAGGCCGCAACTATCATCCTGTCATATAAAAAAGCCTGTTCAACCGCCTCACTTACATCCTCTTTTGTAAGATCCACAGTGACCACGGTCTCACCTGCCGCTCTTAACTCTTCGGCATATTCAAGCACCGCTTTCTTTGTGTTGCCGTGAATAGACGCATATGCGATAAAAATACCTTTTCTGTCGGGTTCGTAACCGCTCCAGATATTGTACCTTTCTATTACAAAAGCTATATCTTCCTTATGTACGGGTCCGTG
>JAGCCY010000055.1 GCA_017651385.1 Lachnospiraceae bacterium | reverse complement strand
AGTGTGCGGTCACTTCTCTCTCTCTGGTGGAAGCGATCGCAAAAACCTCATCCGTTACGCCGTAACCGAAGATAAGTTTCTGACCCAATCTTGTGTTTTTTGAAAGTTTCTGGGTGAGCGCAAGACTCATAAGCATATATCTTATGTTGATAACGAAGACCGAAAGGCCTATCTCAAAAAAAGATGCCCCGGCGGCCATAAGTCCCGTTCCGGCAAACTGGCCGGCGCTCGTAAGATTCGAAAGTGAAATGAATATTACCATCCATATGGGAAGGCCGGCTTCTACGGCCCATATCCCAAAAGTAAAAGATACCGCCAGGTATCCTACACCTATCGGTATCCCCTTTTTGACTCCGTCGGCGAATTCCGACTTTTTAGTGAAATCATACATCTATATAAAGCTTCTCCAACGCGTATTTACAATAAAAGTCGGAGCTTTTACGCTCCGACATTATTTTAACCCTTATTCTGTGCTTCCACAAGACTTACGCCACAATAAATTTGACGAAGCTTTGGCTTTTCGATCTTACCGGTAGGATTTCTCGGAATATCCGCAAATATGATCTTTCTGGGTCTCTTATATCTGGGCATTGCCTGACAGAAATCACTGATCTCTTCTTCGGTGACCACCATATTGGGCTTAAGCTCGATAATGGCCGCCGCGATCTCACCGAGACGCTGGTCGGGAAGACCGATGACCGCAACATCATGTATAGCATCATGATTTCTGATGAAGTTTTCTATCTCAACGGGATAGAGGTTCTCACCGCCGCTTATGATGACATCTTTCTTACGGTCTACGAGCATTATAAAGCCGTCATCGTCTTCTACCGCCATATCGCCGGTATAGAGCCAGCCGTCCTTTAACACTTCTTCGGTAGCCTTTCTGTCGTGATAATAACACTTCATGACACCGGGTCCCTTAAGAATAAGCTCACCGACTTTACCTCTTTCGACATCATTTCCGTTTTCGTCCACGATCCTGGTCTGCCAGCCGTAGCCTGCCTTACCGATCGCACCGACCTTATCGATGTTCTCGACACCGAGGTGAACGGCGCCGGGTCCGATCGATTCGGAAAGACCGTAGTTTGTATCGTAATCGTGATTGGGGAATACTTCCTTCCATCTCTTTATAAGGCTCGGAGGAACCGGCTGTGCGCCGATGTGCATAAGCCTCCACTGCTTAAGCTCGTAATCTTCAAGCTTGATCTCACCGCGTTCGATCGCTTCCAAAATATCCTGAGCCCACGGTACGAGCAGCCACACGATAGTACATTTTTCCTGAGATACCGCATCAAATATGTATTTGGGCTTAGTACCCTTTAAGAGCACAGCCTTGCCGCCCACAAGGAAGCTTCCGAACCAGTGCATCTTGGCACCGGTATGATAAAGCGGCGGGATACATAAGAATACATCGTCTTTTGTCTGGCCGTGATGTGCCTGCTCAACCTTACACGAGTGCATAAGGCTTCTGTGAGCATGAAGGATGGCCTTCGGAAAACCTGTCGTACCCGATGAAAAATAGATGGCCGCATCATCATCGTCCGTAAGCTTTATATCGGGTGAAACGCTTGAACAGTTCGCGGTAAGGGAATTGTAATCTTCCGCAAACGAAGGACAGCTGTCACCTACGTAAAATAAAAGCCTGTTCTTTGAGATCTTTTCCGCGATCTCCTCGATACGTCCTATGAATTCGGGTCCGAACACCAGGACGTCCACATCGGCAAGTTTAAGACAATATTCGATCTCATCGGGGGCATATCTGAAATTAAGCGGTACCGCAAGCGCGCCGGTCTTTAAAACGCCGAAATATATCGGAAGCCATTCAAGGCAGTTCATAAGAAGGATCGCAACCTTGTCTCCTTTTGTAACACCTCTTGAAAGAAGCATGTTCGCAAAACGGTTTGCCTTTTCGTTAAATACGCTCCATGTGATCTCTCTTCTGTAATGTGTGGTCGGATTGGGCTCCATGAGCTCATATTCCTTCCATGTGACACGTCTTACCTCTTTAACTTCGGGATTTATCTCCACGAGGCAGACGTCATTGCCGTATTTAGCGGCATTCTGCTCAAGTATTTCTGTAATGGGCATCATCTCTCTCCTTATAAAAGCATCGTTTTTCTTTTAGCGCTTAAAAATGCTTTTTCGCTTTAACGCTTTTATCCAATAAAGTATGATAAGTCCTGCGCTTTAAAATGTCAAGGTTGAGAATTAAGTGTTCGAACATTTATATCTTGTGTATTATAGTATTAAGTGAAATCAAATTCGGAGGCTTTTATGATCCAGGAAATAGAACCCAAGATCTATCACAATGAATATAAGCCGGTGCCGGCAAAGGACGATGACTATGTGTTTGTGTTTGACGGTCCGATGACGCTGGTAAAGATCGAAGACGGAACGATCACGTGCCCGAAAGTTTCGGATCTTCCGGCAAAAGAACGCGGCGACCTTCAATATCTTTTCAATATCGACGGAAAGAACGATTATCTGTACACGGGAAAGGAACCCGTTGATATACCCGGGTTCTCTTATGAGCGGGTCTCGTCCTTTCGGCGCAATAAGCCTAAGCTTATGAGCTATGCGGGCTCGACCGCCTACCACCTTAATGTCTGGTACGCAAACAACAGATTCTGCGGAAGATGCGGTCATAAGACGGAAGTTTACGGCAAAGAACGCGCGATGAAATGCCCCGATTGCGGCAACATCATATATCCGCGCATCTCTCCCGCCGTCATAATAGGGATCACAAACGGAGATAAGATAATAATGACCAGATACGCCGACCGTGAATACAAGGGACGTTCTCTTGTAGCGGGCTTCTGCGAGATCGGCGAGGATCTTGAAGCTACGGTAAGGCGTGAAGTCATGGAAGAAGTGGGTCTTAAGGTCAAAAATATACGCTATTACAAAAGCCAGCCCTGGGGCTTTGACAGCGGACTTTTGATGGGATTTTTCTGCGACCTTGACGGAAGCGATAAGATAACGCTCGAAGAAAACGAGCTTGCGATCGCAGAATGGGTCGACCGAAGCGAGATAACCGACGAACATAGGTATCTAAGCCTTACGGAAGAAATGATAATGGCTTTCAGAAACGGGGAAGAAGGCCGTAACCTATAACGATACTTTTATCATTCGAACTTTTTATATTACACGACAAGCTTCTTTATACTCTCCCAGTCGGGGCATCTTGTAAAATTGTTGTTCGGCAATGCGGTGCCTTTGTTCCAGGGACGGTCATAGACCATTACCTTAAGATCCGGAAGGTGATCGAAAAACTTAAAAGCATGCGGAGAATCCTCGACCGCATAATCAAACTTCATCTTATAGT
>JAGCCY010000054.1 GCA_017651385.1 Lachnospiraceae bacterium | reverse complement strand
GCCGTCAACGTCGGACGGTATGTAGATCACAGGCTTTACGGTCCCGAGTATGAACGGTGTTTTGATATCATCGCAGGCTCTTACGCCGTCTTTTACCGGTATGGAGGCCGCAACCGTTCTTTTAAGCCTTAAATAGCTTATGAGCGCATACACGATCATGACAAGTATCCCCGCAAGCCATACGATCGCCGCCAGATTTATGTAAACCTGTAAGGGATTTGCACTGTCTCCCGCAGCAGGTGTGAAATTATCTAAGATCACGGGATTTACCGTATTGTTTATGGCCGGTACACCCGAGTTGATCGCCGGAGTCTTTGAAAGAGTAATGTCCCTCGGAACAGGCTCATCGTTCGGGATAAGGCTTATCATGCTTTCAAACGAAAACGGGAAAACAAGTCTTAAAGCCACAAGCGCCCAGAGGATACACGTAAGCCACTTAGGTGCTTTTTTAAGAAGCATTCGAAAAAGGATAACGGCCAGCATCATATAACTTGCCGTAACGCACATATTGAATATCTTTATAAAGACTGCACTCATCGCTTATCCCCCTTTCTGTACCCGTCTATCATTTTCTTTATCTCCTCCGCTTCCTCGGAAGTAATATCCTTTCCCGACATAAATGCCGCTATAAATGCGGGAAGCGAGCCGTTATACGAATCGTCGATTATCTGTTTGCTCTTTGCGGAATAAAAAGCCTCACGCGATATCAATGACGATACGACCCCGTCTTCGTTCTTAAGACGGCCTTTTTCGCAAAGCTTTCTCAATACCGTATAAGTTGTGGGCTTTTTCCATTCGAGTTCTTTTTCGCATATCTTTACAAGGTCGCCCGAACCTATGGGTTCGTGCTCCCATACGATATCCGCAAAACGTTCCTGAACCGCACCGAGCTCAATATCGTACATCTTTTTTCCTCCTTTGGTTTATCCTTATAAACCTATCTTGAGTTTACTCGAATAAACCAACCTTGTCAACTGTAAAAAAACGGAAATGCATTAAGTCTGCATTTCCGCTTTTTTTAATTCATATCAATCAGCCTGCCCGATATGTTCTTTTACCGCTTCGAGTGCTTCTTTGGGATCGCATTCGATATCCGGGATTATAGGAAGATATTCTTTTGACTCATCGACCCTGTGCCAGGCTTTGCGCGAAACCTGCATATAGAGTCCCGAATTGGGCAAGGAAAACGCAACTATATCCCCAAAGCTGTGCGGAAGATTTCCGCATGCCTCACCGACGATCGTTCCAAGACCGTTATCCTGTATGAGCATCGCGAAATCCATTGCGGCGCTGAATGAACTGACCGAAGTCAATACATAAACGTCCCCGGAAAAACCCTGTCCCTTGATATGATTTTTAACAACACTTGCTTTAAACGGGATCATCAAAAAGTTGTACCTTACTTCGGAACGCCAAGATCTGTATGACGGTACATCCAGATAACTTATGAACCTGTCGGCCACATACGACGATCCTCCGCCGTTGTTTCTAAGGTCTACGACTATCGTATCTATTCCCTTCGCATATACTTCATCAAACATGGCCTGAAGCGTCTTTTTATAGTATGAAGTATAATCACAGGAATCGATCGTTAAAACCGCGAGACCGTCTTCCTCGTCGATCTCATAATATACAAATTCATGATCCTCTTCCGATGAAGGATCATAGCCGCAATTTGCGCTTATATAATCAAGATATTCATCCATCGGAAGGAAATCTTTTGCCGTAACGGTCACTTCATCCGTTCTGCCGTCTTCGGAAACATAGTTGTATGTTATTTCCCGGGTCACATCCACTCCGATGTAATCAAGTCCTTCCAATGTGGATATGTGCGATCTTAACAGCCTTATCGCATAACTTTCGGTCTCAAAGCTCAATCTGTCCCGGGACATCGAAAGAAGGTCTTCAAGCGGTATTCCGTTGATCCCGCCGACAGTATAACCGTCAATATTATGCTGATAGATGTATTTCATATAATGCTTTTCGGATATATTTTCATCGACATGGGTATGCCCGTCGTTAAGCATTGAAAATACGGACTCTATATCAATACAAAGATCTCTTACAGAAATGCCGTCGCTGCCTTTTATCTTGTCTCTTACCGAAGAAGCCTTTTTTGATACTTCTTCGGGAAGTCCTTTGTAAGCGAGCGGATGAATACGGTTTAGATAACTCATGGCAAGATCATAATCTTTAAGCGCTTCTTTGCGCGAGAGAACGGTGTTCCCGTCAAGAGAATACTTATACCCTTCGATCCGGTCACTCTGCGAATTCCAGTATGCGTTCAACTCTGTGAAACAAAACATCACCAATGCCAGAATGATACCAAGAACATACATGAACACATTTGTTTTTTTGCTTTTGCTCTTTATGATAAATGCCCAGAGGATTATCCAGCATAAAGAAAAAACAAATGCAAATGTCACATTGATATTTATAAAATACTTGTTGAGCGGTATCAAAAGCAAAACTGCACCGCATATAAGTACTTTTCCCAAAAATTTTAAAACTTTCAATTTTATTGCCCCTTACTTCGCCGCCTGCCACTTCGTGATAAGCATGCCCTTTCTAAATATAATCGCGGAAACTGTACAGCCTGAAAGTTGAATCCTCGGGCTCCGAAGCTGTCTTTGAATTGACGCTGCAGATCACATATATCCACTGGCCTTCTTTTATCCACTCCGAGCCATCATTAACGGAAATAGGCTCCGTTTTACTCAATTCTTCGATACCTTCGTCAGTCAGTTCCTCATCGGTAAAATAAACCTTCCATTCAATGTCGGAATCTTCCGCCTTGGTCGTCTCCCAGAATACTCCGGCGCCGAAAAGGTCATAATGCAGGACATAATAACCTGTCTCGAAAATTTCTTCATTGGTGATCGTAAAACCAAGACCCGACGGAGGTTCTTGTTCAATACCGTCCGGAAACGGAGGAACGTTGAAACCATCTCGGGAGGTACTTGCATAGCTGTCATTCGATGTCTTATCATTCAAAGAATCACTTACCGTTTTATCACCGCATGCCGAAATAAGAAGTACGGATGCCGTAAGCATAAAAAACAGGATCTTTATCTTTTTCATAATGCCTCCTTAATATGATCTTTGTAATGATCAAAGATCAAAAGTATCTTTGATCAGCTTTGCCACTTCAGCGGGTTCCTTATCGGAATTCTCGATCCTTAAGTAGTTGTCAAAAGTAACCTCACCCTCGTAACTGACGCACCTGTGCGCTTTATCGGCTTCGATCAAACGTTGATTAGACATTTCTGTGTCTCTTTTGGAAGCCTTATTTTTAAGCCTGTTTTCGGTAATGTTTCTTTTGAGTCTGATCTCCTGCGGAGCGATCAGCTCCACGTAGTAGAATTCGGTGCCGTAAGGCTTGAATATCTCTTTTAAATGATCAAGATACT
>JAGCCY010000004.1 GCA_017651385.1 Lachnospiraceae bacterium | reverse complement strand
TCTGACCACCGGAAAGAGCCTTGGGCTTACGATCAAGAAGGGGCGTTAAGTCAAGGATCTTAGCTGCTTCTTTAACCATCTTATCGATTTCATCCTTCGGCACTTTTCTTAACTTAAGACCGAAAGCCATATTGTCATATACTGACATATGAGGATACAGAGCGTAGTTCTGGAATACCATCGCAATATCTCTGTCCTTGGGTTCAACGTCGTTAACGATTCTGTCACCGATCTTCAACTCACCTGAAGTAATATCTTCAAGACCTGCGATCATACGAAGTGTGGTGGACTTACCACAACCTGAAGGACCTACGAAGATGATGAATTCTTTGTCTGCGATTTCGAGGTTAAAATCCTTAACGGCTTCAAATCCGTTGGGATAAACCTTGCAGATGTTTTTCATGGATAAACTTGCCATAATAATTCCTCCTGAGAATATTGGGGGATTACCCCTTAACTTGTTTTAGTATACAAAACCCTCATTTTTTAGACCATGACATTATTCAACAAAATTTTCGCCTATTCTTGTAAAGTCTGTCTATCGTACTATATGTGTTTATAAAAGTTGCCCAATTTTCGATAACGAAGATTGGGCAATGTGCACATGCTCTATTGTTTTCCGTATTTCTCCTCGTTGTAGAAAACGAGCTGGTTTTTACCTCTCTTCTTGGCTCTGTACAATGCCTGATCGGCCGACACATAGAGATCCTTGAAGGTTGCTCCGTCCTCAGGAAAAATTGCAACGCCTATACTCGCGGTAGCCGAATATTTAACATAGTCTCCGCCTGCTTTGAAGTCATGGAAAAATCTCGTGATCCTGTTGGCCTCACGCTCGACTATAAGTTCATCGCTGACATCTTTTAGGAAGATCATAAACTCATCTCCGCCGGTACGTCCTACGATATCCGTAACTCTGAACTCCTTCCTTATCTCCTTACCGAGAGTCTTTAAAAGAGTATCGCCGAAATTGTGTCCCATTGTATCGTTAACCTTCTTAAAATTATCTATATCAAGAATAAACAATACTCCGTGGCCGTTTTTATTGTCACTTATATATTCGGCGATCATTCTCTCCGTTGCGGCCTTGTTGGTAAGTTCCGTAAGAAGATCCATGTCGGCTTTATCTTCAAGTTTTCTGCCCTTCTCGCGGGATCTGGTGGTACCTATTATCGCTAAAGCAACCATTCCTACCACAAATATTCCCAAAACCGCGGCAAGTTTCATTATCGTATTCTTTACTTCACCGTAGGCACCCCTTACCAGCACATCGGTTTCTGCCTGTCTGACTCCAAAACCTATATACCAGTCTTCTATTCCGATCGGCGCAACGGCGATCGTACGCTCGTCACCCTTATATTCCGTATGGATCGCACAGCCTGAACCGTTATAGAGTTTTGCTTTGAACAGATTATATTCTTCTCTCGTTGTTCCTTCCTGTATATTGGTAAGAAAGTTATTCTCTCTTGTGAATTTGCTGTCCGAATCCATAAATCTGTCGATATTTCTTATTACCGTACCGTCTTTTTTGAAAATTACGGCAAAAGAAAGATTCTCATATCCGGATTTATAAATGTTTTTCGCTATCGTTTCCGGTGAAAGGAACAAAAACACATATGCCCTTCCCGACTTGATCGGAACGCTTACGGCCAGATCTCCGGTCTGTCCGAGGGCATTGTCCGAAAGGAAATAATATTGGGTCTTGGTTGCGTCATCGTTTAAAAGATTTTCAAACGGGTCATTTGCAACTGTCTCACCGCTGTCGGTAACAGCGGTCGATCTGTCATACAAAACGATCCTGTAACATTTTCTGTCTTCGACAATTGCATGCGCAACCGCAATAACTTCGGGAGATACAGGCTCAAGATCATTGTCATCGACATAATTTCCTATAATGTTCCCGCGCTCTGCAAGATCCATGAATGCATTCTTATACTGTGATGCCCAAAGAGTGGTTATGGAGACATATTTATCGTAAATTGATTGTGTGGCATTCTGTTTACCCTTTGACAAAAATGACATCAGGAGGTAAAAGATCAGGCCCACAAAAACTATTGCGATAAAGACCCATGAAAGCCACGGGTTTTTCTTTTTATTATCGCTCATACGTCTCCTCCGCCTTCGTGATCACCGGAATCGGATGACCTGTCAGGATCGTCTTTGTCAAGATCATTGTCATCAGACTTTTCATCACCGTCGTCATCCTTTGTTATTGTTTTGTTATCAACGTCTTCTATGGGATTTCCGTCTTCATCCACAAGGTCACTGTTAACACTCCACGTGAAATCATCGTTTTCGGAAACTTCTTCGGGTTCATATTTTCTAAATGTCTTGTTGTACAAAAGAGCCGCAATATATGCCGGAGCCGAAAACCAGAACAACCAGCACAAAAGTGCCGCAGGCTCCAGAAAATACCAGATCACGAGCGGTACAAACCAAAGAACGATAATGAGTATCGTCTTGGGAAGCACCGTCATACTCATGAGGAAAGAATTCTTGATCGTTGTTTTAATGGGATTGTAAAAATGAGACTGAAGCGGAAAAACAAACGCAACGGTACAAAGATACAAAACCGCAGCTATCCATATCAAAGTCGCAAAAACAATGTTTGGAGACGCTACAAGTCCCGAAAAATACATATAGTAGATATCAAATACAAAGATGGCTCCGAAAACCAGACAGATAAGCCAGATGACCGTAGCCTGCTTAAAATTTATCTTAAAAGATTTAAAGAAATCTTTGGTGACATACGTTTCTTCACCCCTTACAAGCTTAAGACAGCTGTAATGAAGAGCCGTAAACGCGGCACCGCACGTGATGATCGGAATGCAGCATATAAAAGTGAGCAGATTCAGCCAAAGCAGATCCGCCACCCTTCCCAAAAATCTCATTAATGGACTGTCAAGATCAAATATTTTACCCATAGTACCCAACCTTACCTTCTATTTAACGATTTGTCTGTATGTAACTTCATAATTTTCAACCATTCTCCTGTATGTGGAAAGCTTTTCTTCGCTCTTTAGCTTTACCCCATCCATGATCTTGTCGTAAAATTTTACAAATATCTTTACGACTTCTTTGCTGTACTTACACATTTCGGCATCGGTCGTAAGAATATCTATAACTTCTTCTTTGGATTTCGGCTCCCTGTAACTTCGGGGATTGGTGAGGCCCGTAACGGTATCCGCAACCTGAAGTATCTGTTCGAGCAGATTCATCTTCCCCTGCGTAAGCTCTCTCGGATATCCCGAACCGTCTCCTCTTTCATGATGTGTCATAATGATATCAAGACAATCCTGATCGAGTTTTCCCTTGAGGATACGGTTTATCACATCGATATGTGTCCTTAAGAAGTCCATTTCTTCTTCCGTAAGACTTCTGGGCGCTTCTATGATATCCCGCGGTATTGCACACATTCCCGCGTCATGGAGCATCGCCGCATAGTTGAGCATCTCCTGCTGCTTATCCGATAGCAGCAATTTTTCTCCTATACTTTCGCAGATATGCGTACATGTGACCATATCCGCCATCGTGTATTCGCTCCGAAAGCTTACACAGCTTATGAGCCCCATTAAGCAATCTCTTTTTTCATCATCCGTAAAAATAAGATAATCATAGAGTTCGCTCAGTTCTTTTTCGTATTCACCGCTTGAAAGCTTCGCAAAAATACCGTAGCGTTTCTCGGCCTGATACAAAAGTTCAAGAGCCTTCGGCGAATATTTCGATCCCGCCTGTTTGTTAAACATCATATGATCAAACTTCGAACCCATGATGCTTGAATAAATATCCATTTTCTCGGCAACATTGAGATAATGTATTATATCGAGATATTCATAGTCCATCCTGGGCAGTCTGTTATAATCCGTATGATGATAAAGAACGATCTTCGCGCGGTCTTTAAACGGAGTTAAATACAGAAGAAACAGATATCCGTATATCGAATGCGGTATGCAGTCTTTTGACTCATAAGCCAGCCTGTCTTTTTGATAATCCGTTTTATAAGCCCCTATATCATGAAGCGTTGCGATAAGCGCAAGCTCCGCAATCTGATACATCTCTAAGTTACTTTCAAGAGAAAGCATTTTATATAATATATATGCTGTCCTCTCCCCGTGATTCATGATCTTGGGATCGAGCAGTTTAAGCACGTCTCTTATTACATAATAAATATCTTTGCTGTGGATAAGTTCCATTTTATATCCTTTTTAAAAGAATCATGGGGGTGTATATGATCCCATCCGTACTCTGGCGCTCTTTTACGTCGGTAAACCCGAGTTTGTGATAGAATTCTTCACCGTAAGGCGAAGAATTTACGGTAAGCTTAACAGATCCGTTTTCGGTCAGACTCTCCTGCATTGTCTTTATCAAAAGTCTTCCGACCCCCATCCTCTGATATGACTCATCCACGAAAAGAAGCGATATGTGCGAACCCGCTCTTAAAGAACTTACACCCACGATTTTTGAACCGTTAAGGGCGACCCAAACCGAATAATCACCGTTCAAAAACATTTTATAGAGCTGTTCTCCGGAAATAAATTCAAGGAAATTCTTGGTGCCGACTTCTCCGTAATCGGTTGCCTCAAACTTAAGAAAAGTCTTCCACACAAGTTCCATTGCGGTTTCCCATTCTTCCGGCTTTGCTTTTCTCACTGAAAAAACAGGCTTTTCCATTTCTACGCCTTTACTATCCAGTTATAGATATCTTCGTAGACCTTTTCATGATCGGTCTCATTGAGAATTTCATGGCGGTCATTTTCGTAAAGTTTTAATTCGACCTTCTGCATGCCTTCATCAATAAATGACTTATACACCTTCTTTGGATCTTCACCGTAATTGCCGACGGGATCCTCCGAACCGGAAGTTATAAGTATTCTTAAAGTAACCGGCATTTTTTCTATATTCGATTTTTTGTGAAGACGAAGTATCAACTCTGCCAAAGTTTTATATCCGTTACACGGAAAATCAAATCCGCACAAAGGATCTTCTATATACTTGTCCACAACGGCTTCATCCTTGGAAAGCCAGTCCGAAGCCGTTCTTGCATTGGGTATTTTCTTTAAATACGCGCCAAATGCTATTTTGTTGATAAGTTCAGAGGGTTTTGCGGCTTTACCGAAAAAGCATCCGACCGAAGCAAGAAACTTAAGCATCAACGCAGCGGGTCTCGGCGTCATACCTGTTCCCATTATCACCGCACCGTCGATTCCTTTGCCGTATCTGAAAAGATAATTTCTTAAGATAAACGAACCCATGGAATGGCCGATAATATAGTAGGGAACCTGGGGATACATCTCCTGGGTGATCTTTTTAAGCCTGTGAACATCCCTTACAACAACCGTTGCGGGATCCTGCTTGCAGAAATATCCCTTTTTGTTGTCGGTTATGCTGCCTCCGTGTCCAAGGTGGTCTTCTGCTGTGACTACCATCCCCTTACTGACCAAAAAGCTTGCAAAATCCTCATATCTGTCAACATGTTCGCACATTCCATGCACTATCTGGACAATTGCAACCGGCTCTTTCCCGTCTTCCCCCGACCATCTAACCGCGTGGAGTTTTGTTTTTCCGTCACGCGAATCAAAAGAAAAATCCTCTCTTTTCATGCCATGTCCTTTTCGTCTCACTTAAGTGATCCAGAATTGTATAGATATGTTTATTATATCCAAGAACTGCGTTTACTGCAATAAAAAAGGGCGTCGTGACGACGCCCTTTATAAAAATTTAATCTAACAGATTTCCGATCCGGAAGGGAAATCCTTTTCGGGAACCACAAGTGCGAGCTTTCCGTCGGGATCCTCGGCGCATAAAAGCATGCCTTCGGAAACCACTCCGGCAAGTGTTGCGGGTTTTAAGTTGACAAGGACCATTACCTTCTTGCCCACCATCTCTTC
>JAGCCY010000053.1 GCA_017651385.1 Lachnospiraceae bacterium | reverse complement strand
GGCTACGGCAACATATACGCACAGCGAAATAGTGCACTGAAGTATAAAGCTTGAAGAGGAATCTTCTTTAATGACCGGAACGGAAAAATATACACTGTAAAAATATAAGAGAAGCCTTATGCCCAAAAGAACCACACAGCATAATGTCTTTGACCACAAAGGTATATACGTACAGCATACGACAATAACAAGGATCAATATAAGGAGCTGCTGGACGCCCGACGACCAGCCGTAGAACGTAACCTGTGCAAAAAGCCATGGAAACCACAACCCCAGAATGATCAGAAGTATCCTTCTCGATCTTACGTTATAGGAAAAATACATCAAAGAAATATACAGCACAAGAAACAGTACGGAATAAAATCTTGCAGGCATGGAACCGTGCATTATGCTTATGACAAATTCCGTAACAGAAATGATGATAGACAAAAGAAGCGAGCACCTGACAACTTTCAACAATTTGTCCGGCTCGTTTTTAAAGGATGTCTCCTTATAAAACAACCGTAAAAGCTTGTTCACTCATTCCTCCAAATAAAATTATCCCCTGTGAATCTCCACATTCATAATAGTATCATGAATCTTCAAATAAATAAAGCCTAAAAGAAAGGCCCTTCTGCCAAAAAATGACAGAAGGGCTTTTTTAGATCATGCTATTAATCGTTTAAGATAAATGACTTCATGCGCACATTTCCGTCGCCCTTGTAAGTGAAGTAAAGTGCATATACACCGTCGGGGATGGAGACATCCATTGTATGACGCTCCCACTTTGAAGACGATTCAAAACGGGGCGATACTGCGATCGGATCACCGTCAAGACTTGTCCTGAACTCAATGTTGCCGTGGAAGTATCCGCGAAGATCAAAGCTTATGGACTTAAGACCCTTAAGTTCGAAATACTTGAATCCTACGGTCGTATTGTCGGTGATGTTGTCGATATAACCCTTTAAGCGGTCACCGTCACGTCCGTCCTGTACGACTCTCGGCTGCGTCTCTCCGCCGACATACATGCTCTCATGATCGTTGAACATGTTGCATACGATGTATGCGGGATATTCGCCGTGGCCCTTTAAAGGTCCGCCGTTAAGGCCTGCGGATGTGATCTCTGCCTGAATGATGTGGCCGTCTTCGGTAAAGTTGATCTTTTCGGCACAAACCTGACGCGAGAACCATGTTCCGTTTGTCTGTCTGTGGTAGAAAATATACCATTCGCCATTGATCTCAACGATACTTCCGTGATTGTTGGCCCCGTATGCGGTGGGCTTATCGGCCGGCTTGTACGAATCGATACCGATATCCGCATTGGATACGATAACCCCGCCGTACTTGTACTCGCCGTCGATCGTATCGCTCATTGCATAGCAGAGTTCGTGCATCGGTGATGATGAATATACAAAGTAGTACTTTCCGTTTCTTTCTCTTATGGAAGGTGCTTCAAAGAACGCATGTCCTTCAAATCCCGTGCCCTTTTCGTATACATCGCCGGGTGCCACGAATCTGGGTGCCTTCTTGACTGTCATCATATCCTTGTCGAGAACTGTGAGCATCGCACCGTGTCTTGATGCATCGTTGTGGCCGGCAAAACCTGTAAACAGGTATGTCTCGTCGCCTATAGTCATTACACCGGGATCAAACTGAGGCTCGTCGCCTTCTTTTTCACCAAGCTTGGTGCCGTCCGGATAATGTACATATCCCAAGAACTTATACTCTCCCGCGGGCTCGTCGCATACACATACGGATACTACGTTTACACGGTCAAGTACATAGTAAAGATAATATCTTCCGTCGGGTCCTACGGTTACATCGGGTGCGTAGAGACACATCTCGTTGTTGCCGTTATAAGGATCTGCGTCACGCTTGTAGATAACGCCTTCGTATCTCCAGTCGGCAAGATTGTCGACCGGTGCAGACCATCCCACATAATCGCCCAAGCAGAATACCTGACCCTTTGAGAAGTCATGCGAACCGTATACATATACTCTGTCGCCGAATACGTAAGGTTCTCCGTCGGGTACGTACTCCCATGAAGGAAGGTAAGGATTGAATGCCTGACGCTTTCCGCCCATAAATGCGGTCATGAACTCGGTGAAAGGATTGTCGTTTACAACGGGCTTGCTGCCAAACGATGTAAATACCATTTCATCCCTGTGCGCAACCGTGAAAGGATGCCAAACGGGAAGCGGCTCTCCGTCGCGTCCGATACCGTTGGGATCGCCTGTCTTTATAAAGTTTGCAAAGTAATCGCATATCTGTCTTGCAAGGT
This sequence comes from Lachnospiraceae bacterium, assembly GCA_017651385.1. GTDB lineage: Bacteria > Bacillota > Clostridia > Lachnospirales > Lachnospiraceae > UBA1258. The sequence goes on along the minus strand of JAGCCY010000053.1, from coordinate 6,188 downwards.
CGTAATGTCTGCCCACGAAAGGTCTCCATGAACCCGCAAGTGTTTCAAAGAAGAACCAAAGATCTACCGAATGGAAGGTTCCGGGATGATCTTCACCGGGAATATCCGTATCAAATCTGTAATAATAGCAGGGAAGATCGTCGTTTCTTGAGAACGCTCCCTTTACGGTATATTCTATGGAACTGAACTTTCCGAATCCTAAAGGAGTACGGACATTTGCTTCGGGGAAAGAAAGGAACTTATCGGCCTTATCTCCGAATATCTCCTTGGCGATCTCCTTGTATTCGTTTTCATCCTTGGCATTAACGGATGACGGGAACTCGTCTGCCGTATTACCGGACATCATGGGAACTCTTAAAGATCTTCCGTCAAGCATTAAGCTGTAAGGATCGTCGGTTAAGAATGTGCCGTCTATGCAGGGTGCAAAGAAACCTGCTTTGTTTCTGAACTCAGCATATTTGTCCCTGATAGTCTCCGCATCGATCTTACGTGCTTCTTCAAGTGTCTTAACACCCAAAAATTCAAAGAAGCTTTCACCCTTTTTCTCAACATCCGCAAGGGTAAGAGGCTGAAGGATCGCATCTCTTCTCATGAAGGGATTTCTGATCATACCGCTCATGATAAGGGCGCCCTTTATAACGCCTTCGTTTTCTTTGCAAGCAAGCTGGTTCATAACGCTGCCGCCGCCTGCCGACTGTCCTGCGATAGTGATCTTCTCGGGATCGCCGCCGAATGCCGCGATGTTTCTCTTAACCCAGAAAAGACCTGCCTGCTGGTCAAGTGTACCGAAGTTTGCGCACTTGCCCGGACCGCCTTCTTTTGTGATCTCGGGATGAGCTATGAAGCCGAAAGCTCCGAGACGATAATTGACGGATACCACAACGATGCCTCTCTTTGCAAGATTCTCGCCGTTAAACTCCATCTCGTTTGTGTAACCCCATTGAAAACCGCCGCCAAAATACCATACAAGAACGGGAAGTCTGTCAGTGTCCGCATTGGCAGGTGTCCAGATATTTAAGTAAAGACAATCCTCACCGATGGGTACCTCTGTGTCAACGTGCCATTCCTTGTCATAGATACCGCCGCCGATACCGGGTGTATCCTGCATGGGAATGGGTCCGAATGTATAGCAGTCTCTTACTCCATCCCAGCTTGCTGCCGGCTGCGGAGCTTTCCATCTGTTCTCTCCTACGGGCGGAGCGGCAAACGGAATGCCCTTAAACGACGTGATCCTTGTGTTGTTACCGGGAAGTCCGCGGACTAAACCGGTTTCTGTTTTTACTACCTTTAACATGTTTAAACCCCCAATAAATAATATTTATTTATATTGATAAGAGTACTTGAAAATATATTCCATATCTTATCAATTAATGCTTATTTTGTTGCTAAAAACAACGAAAGTTTTCGAAAATTCTCACTATTCTCAATAGATCCGGCTATTTAAGGAAACCGTTTACGATCTGCTCTTCGGCCTCGGCTTCCGATAGTCCCAGAGTCATGAGCTTTATAAGCTGTTCGCCCGCTATCTTTCCGATCGCAGCCTCATGTATAAGACTCGCATCGACATTGGCTGCTGTAAGTTCGGGTATCGCAGTCACGACTGCACGATCCATGATAATGGCATCACACTCTGAATGACCGTTGCATTCGTTGTTTCCGGTGATCCTTGAGATAAATTCCTGCTTTGAATCTTCCTTTGCGACCGATCTTGAGATAACGTTCGCACTTGAACCCACACCGTTAAGATCGACCTTAAAATTGGTCTTGGCATACTGTGACCCGTGTGTCATTATCTTTTCTTTTACGATAAATGTGGCATTGTCTCCCACTACGCCTTCGGTTTCACGAACCGTTGAATCGATACCCTTTATCTGGGTCGTCTCCATTTCAAGATAGGCACCCTCTTCAAGATACACGATCGTTGTGGGGTTCATAACGTTTGCACCTCGGCCGTCACCGGTGCCGACATGCTTTTCTATGTATTTGACCTTAGAGTTCTTGGCAAGATGAAATGTATGTATGCCGTCATGAGCCGATTCCTGATCGCCGCAGTTATGGATACCGCAGCCCGCGACTATGGTCACATCCGCTCCCTCTCCGATATAAAAATCGTTGTAGACAAGATCCTTTAATCCCGATTCGCTTATAATGACGGGGATATGGACGCTTTCATTCTTTGTGCCGGGCTTTATGATTATATCGATGCCGGGTTTATCTTCTTTTGTGACTAAATCGATGTTGGCCGTAGTGTTCCTGCCTGCAGCGGCACCGTTTTTTCTTATATTGTATGCACCTTCCGGAACTCCGTGTATATCGGCCACTTCGGCGAGAAGGTTTTCTTCGAATGTTGTCATTTAAATATTCTCCTCCAGTCTGTCGCAGACACCGCTGTCAATGCCGTCAAGAAGATCACCGTAAACTTCATCCTTAGTGCCTTCCTTTATCAGTCTGCCTTCTTTTAACACGATGATCCTGTCAGCCGTATTAAGGATCCTCTCCTGATGCGAGATAATGACTATCGTTCCTTTAACGGTCTCACGCATATGCTCAAATACCTTGATAAGCGAATTAAAACTCCAGAGATCGATCCCCGCTTCGGGTTCGTCAAACAGCGAAAGCTTTGTGCCTCTTGCAAGTATCATTGCGATCTCGATCCTTTTAAGCTCACCGCCCGATAAAGAAGCGTTAACCTCACGGTTTATATAGTCTCTTGCGCAAAGTCCCACGGAAGAAAGGATATTGCATTCTTCGTTAAAGCTTGCATTCTTGCCCATGGAAAGCTTAAGCAAGTCCTTTACCGTAAGCCCTTTAAACTTTACGGGCGTCTGAAACGCATAACTTATGCCTTTCTTTGCACGCTCGGTTATGGTAAGACCGGTTATGTCTTCTCCGTCCAAGATGATCTGTCCGCTCGTAGGCTTTATGATACCTGCGATCACTTTGGCAAGAGTCGATTTGCCGCCGCCGTTCGGTCCGGTGATCGCCACGAAACCGCCGTCGATCTTAAGATTTATATCCTTAAGTATCTCTTTGTTGTCTTCAACGTCGTAACTTATGTTTTTCAGTTCAAGCATATATTTGCCCTCTCTCTTGATGCTTACGAAGAACATTATAAAAGGCAGAGGTCTATTTTTCAAACCTCTGCCTCTATAAATTTATTAAAATTTTTTATGCGTTAAACATAAGCTTCTCGGAATTGAAAGCCTTTGCTACCACAAATGTAAGGATTATGCCGCATACAAGGGTACCCGTTACGCTTGCAAGGAAGTTTATGCTTGTAAGCTCGAGTTTGCAAAGATCGCTTATCGCAAGAGCACTTCCGTACACTGGGATCAGGTAAGAGCCTATCGAATTTGTACCGCCCGTTCTGAACATTGTCATCATACCTAAGATGATGATAACGATATAAATGGGGGATATAGCGGAACTTGCCGCTCTGGTATTGGGGCTTAAAGTTGCTATAAGTCCGATGACACCCACATAGAAGTACACAAGTACGACCATGATCGCTACAAGCTGAAGCATCTGTCCTACGGTGAAAGAAATGTTTCCGGCGCCCATATTGCCTACACCGCCCGTTATGTTGGGAATGCTCAATATCATTGCAACACAGTATACTACCGCGGAGATGATCGAAAGGATCGCCATGGAGATAAGCTTTCCGGCTACGATCTCGCTTCTCTTAACGGGAGAGATGAGCATGCTTGACAAAGTACCGCGTTCTTTTTCTCCTGCTATCGCGTCAACGCCTACGCTCATAACGCCTGCAAAGAGCATCATTACGACCATATAAGGAAGCATCATTGCCAAGAACTCCATGTTGGCCTTTTCTTCCTTGCAGATGACCTGACTGTCCACGTTAAATGCGTTTAACATCGAAAGGTCACCGTAACGGCTGTCAAGAAGCGTTGTTTTGTATGTATCCACTACTTCGCTGTCAAAGTTTGAATAGGAAGCCGATGAATAATTCTCGGTACTGTTGTAGAAGATCTTCATTGAAGGAAGCGAATCTCCGCCTGCCACATAAGAATCGGCAACCGATCCGAAATCCTTGTCGAGATAAACGATAAGATCCGAATCGCCGTTCAAAATGCTGTCCTCGATCTCGGCTTTTTTGCTGTTGTATTCGTCTTCGGTCACGAATGTGATATCCGCATTCTTACCCATTTCGCTGCTGCTTATTATGTCCTTAAGCTCATCGGTGGGGTTTACGACCGTTATTACCGCATTGTGCTCTTCGATGTCCTTTGACATGGAGCCTATGAGCTGGCCCATGATCGAGTAGATTGCTACTACGATGATGACCGGCAGTATATATAAGCTGAAGACCATTTTCCTGTCGGAAAATATCCTGAAAAGTTCTTTTTTTGCAATGAGAATCGTCTTGTTCATTACTTTACCTCCTTCTCATCGGTGTTTTCCATATAAAGCTTAAAGAACGCCTCCTCAATGTCGGGAGTCTGTGTTTCTTCAAGTATTTCGGGTATGGTGCCCTCTATTACCTTTTTACCGCCGATTATCATACCGATACGGTCGCAGAGTTTCTCGGCTTCACTCATGATATGAGTTGAAACGATGACTGTCTTTCCGTCGGCACGGAGCTTCTTAAGATAATCAAGAACACCCTTCGCCGTTACGATATCAAGACCAGATGTGGGCTCGTCGAAGATCACGACTTCAGGGTCGTTTACAAGGCTGACCGCGATGGAAGCCTTCTGCTTCATACCGGTTGAAAGTTCCTGGATCTTCTTGTCCTTAAATTCGTTGATGTTGAAAGCCGCAAAAAGCTCTTCCTTTCTCTTTGCGATCTCTTCATCGCTCATATCCTTAAGCTTTCCGAAGAAGTTGAAAAGATAATCGGTCGAGAAGTGCTCGTCAAGTTTGATCTCGTTTGTAAGAAAACATATCGAATCTCTTACCTTCTGAGCATCTTTTACGGTATCAAAACCGCACACCTTGATATCGCCCTTGGTAGGCTTTAATAAAGTAGCGACACAGCGAAGTGTAGTCGTCTTACCTGCTCCGTTCGGTCCCAATAACCCAAAGATCTCACCCGGCTTTGCCGTTAACGAAAGATCGTTGACAGCGATCTTGACGTCTTTGTTCGTCTTAAGCTCACGCTTTTTCTTTGCACTAAGTTTGTAGATCTTAGTGAGATTGTTGATTTCGATCATTTGTACATTCTCCTATCCTTTTATTGATATATATGTATTGATAAAAAGTAATACTCCCACAACAAGGAATGCCCACATTCCGTAGCTTTTGAAAAAGTCCCATCTGCTGCCCGGGTTTTTCACTTCGTTTGTGATCTTTATCCTCTTTCTGAATGCTATCAAAAGTCCGATCCCCGCTAAAGCGGTTCCGAATACCAGCATTTCCATAAGCACCATGGCTATAAGAAGTTTGGGATTACCGGGAGCTCTGTTCATGATCTCTATAAGTACCACCGACGAGATCGTATTGATGATCATATGATACGAGATCGTGATAAGGATATTCCCTGTCTCCGCATATATATAAGCAAACACCCAGCCTAAGAACATCGCAAAGAATAACTGCTGGAAATTTGCATGGAATATGCCAAAGAACAATCCCGATGCAAAGATCGCAAGTGCCTTGCTGTATCCCGACAGCCTGTCAACCACAAACTTTCTGAATACAAGCTCCTCGGCTACCGGCGCTCCTATGCAGACTACAAGGATCCTTAATAAGAGATTTCCTCCGCCTACTGCATTCATTGCCATGTTAACGAATTCGCCGGTAATAAGGAAATTGGCCACCGTACCGATAAGGCTTCCCGCGATACCCACGCCGTAGGCAATGCACAAACCCGTAAAATATTTTCCGACGCTGAATTTTGTTTTACCGAAATCATATTTCGGAACCTTATGTAAGCAAAGATAAAAAAGTATGACAAGCAAAACCTGATTGATCAGAAATGTTGCGACCAGTGTAAGATTCTCTCTGCCGAAAAGTTCAAACTTATCGGTATGACCTTTAAGTATCAGCCCCAAAGCTATCTGGATTGCCAGATTTATAAACGATGCTGTCGCAAATCTTAAGCCGAACGAATTGACCGTCTTAAAACGTGCTTTTTTGTCATTATCCGCATCGATATCCGGTGCGTATTGTTCGTTTACCGTATCCTGTTGTGTATAGATTTCCTGATCTGATCGAATATTGTTATT
>JAGCCY010000052.1 GCA_017651385.1 Lachnospiraceae bacterium | reverse complement strand
GAAGGGAGTATATTAATGAAACTGAAAGCAAAGATGCTATTGACTGCATTATTGCCGCTTGTGATCATGGCGGTAGCGGTAAGCGCATACTCGGGAATGGTAGCAAGTAATGCATTAAAAGAAGAGGTTAAGGCGGAACTTTCAACATCCGTACATCTTTTAAGAGAGTGTATCGCTGATGGTGAGGGTAACAACAATTTCTATGTTGATAAAAACAATAACCTTTGGAATAATGAATATAATGTTACCGAAGACACCGAGTACGTGGACAAGGTCAAACAGGATACGGGAGTAGTTCTTACGGTATTCTTTGGCGACACCAGATACATGACCAGTGTTACAAAAGCAGACGGATCGAGGGCTCTTCTTACTCAGGCAGGCCCTGCGGTAGTTGAAAAGGTCGTAAAGAACGGTGAAGAATTCTTTGCGGAAAACGTTGATGTAGTGGGCCAGCCCTATTACGCATACTATATTCCGATCTACAATGCTGGATCCGATGCTCCTGTCGGCATGGTATTTGCAGGTAAAGCCGAAGCAACCGTTAACAGTGTTATAAACAGCCTTATAACCGGTATAGTGGTTGTTGCGATAATCATGATAGTTCTTTCCGGTTTACTGATACTTGTGATCACAAACAGCATCTCAAAGGGTATCGGCTTTGGTGTCAAAGCACTTACAAAGGTTGCGGACGGAGACCTTACCATTGAGATCGATGATAAACTCGTTGCCAAGAAGGATGAGACAGGCGATATCGTAAGAGCGATAGAGAACCTTAAGCAGAAACTTACCGCTATCATCAATGATATTGTCGGACATTCCAATGATGTCAACGATAATGCTGCAAGACTCGGTGAAGATTCAAAGCAGACTTCCGAAAGTATCGACCAGGTTGAACGTGCTGTCAATGAAATAGCTGACGGTGCCACAAGTCAGGCAAACGATACCACGAAGGCAACCGAATCCGTCATCAAGATGGGTAACCTTGTGGAAGAAACAAACGAGGACGTTTCAAAACTTACCAGAGTTTCAAAAGAGATGGAAGCAACCGGCAAGGCTGCGGCAGATAAGTTAAACGACCTTGAGAACATAAACGACAAGACAAAAGTTGCTATCAAGACGATATACGAAGAGACCACATCCACAAATGAAGCTGCTAAGCAGATCAGCGAGGCTATCGCGCTCATCACTTCGATCGCCGAGGAGACAAACCTCTTATCGCTTAATGCAAGTATAGAAGCAGCACGTGCGGGTGATGCGGGCCGCGGATTTGCCGTAGTTGCATCACAGATCCAGAAACTTGCCGAACAGTCCAACGAATCTGCAGGCAAGATCGAAGAGATCGCCAACGGTCTTATGACACAGTCACAGCACGTTGTTGATACGATGGATGAAGTCAATACGATCATCGGTCAGCAGAATGAGATAATAGTTGATTCCGCTGAGTGCTTCAAGCAGGTTCTTGAAGGTATCAATGAAAGCAGAGATCACATCAATGCGATCTCCACAAATATGGAAGGCCTTAACGAGTCCCGTCAGAGCGTGGTCGATGTAGTATCCAACCTCTCCGCCATCGCAGAAGAGAATGCTGCAAGTACCGAAGAGACTTCAGCATCCACAACGATAGTAACACAGACGGTTCAGCAGATCGCCGACAGCGCGCTTGAACTTACCGAGATCGCAGGTAAGCTTGAGGAAAGCGTAAAGGTATTTAAGGTATAAAATTTCAGAGAAGGGGATGCCCCGATCCACCTGATGGTGGTCGGGGCATTTTTTATTCCTTCTTTAATTTGAAAAAAGCGTCCGTGTGTTGTATAGTGTAACTGTCGTTTAGGCCGGCACATAAAAGGAGGATGTTATGGATAAAAAGGTTACAGGTATAGTTGCGTATTTAACGATCATCGGATGGCTTATCGCATATCTTGCGGGAGATAAGGAAGGCGCAAAGTTCCATTTAAATCAGGCTCTTGTGCTTGGAATCTGTGAGCTGGTTCTTTATATCTTAAACTGGATTCCAATTATAAGGTGGTTTGCGTGGATAATAAGCCTTGCACTTTTAGTATTCTGGATCATGGGTCTTATCTCGGCATGCAAGGAAGAAGAGAAGCCGTTACCGCTTATCGGAGGCATCAAGCTCCTTAAGTGATCGGGATCCTCAATTAAATAAATAAATGAGGGGCAGACCTTTGGGCCTGCCCTTTTTGGGAGAAAAGATGAAAAAAACACTCGTTTTTTTAACAATTGCAGCATTTTTGTTGACAGCGGCATGCGGCCGTAAGGAGCCTGCACCGGTTTCGGCATCACCGGTATCCGAAGAGGTGTCCGTATCCGTTTCCGAAAGCGTATCCGAAAGTATTGAAGAGGTATCGGTTTCCGAAGAAACACCGCGTATAAACGAGGCGCCCGATATCGATACGGTTGTCGAGTTATATGCGGATTATCTTAAAAACATCTATGAGTCAAATGTCGATTCGATGCATTATCTTCGCTATGACCTTGTGTATGTGGACGATGACGATATTCCCGAGCTTGTATATATGGAAGACAATTATCATGCGGCCACGGTCCATATGATAATGGCTTACACCGACGGAGCCTTTGAGATAGGGGAGTTCGGTGAAAACGGAAGCTTTTCCTATGTTCCGTCCGGCGGAAAGATACTTTCTTTTTACATGGGTATGGGTTCTTATCTTTATGATTTCTATTCGCTCGAAGACAGGACTTTACAGGAAGATAAGTACTTTGAAAGAGCCGAGATCATGGACGACTCCGAAAGATTCTATATCGACGGCGATGAGGTCGATGAAGATACGTACACCGCCGAATATGCCAAGATGAACGTCGATAAGTATGTTGTATGTGATTATATGGGTGCGATCGGTTACGAACAGTCCTATGATGTGAAGGACATTCTCCGCAAGTATGCGTCCACACGCGTTAAGCCTGCCGCCATCGAGGTTACGGACGAGATAAAGGCGTTGGAAGGCGAATATACGGCGACCTGTTTTGCTTTGTACAAAAATCCCGCCGGCCCGATGGATGAAAATATGTATTGCAATGTAAGAATATCGGATGACGGCCACATCAGTGCCGATTTCGGTATCGGGGATACGGCTTTCACCGATGACTCAATGCCGGTCACGGAATATAAGGACGCTCTTTCCACTGTCGAAGACGGCAGTCTTTTCGCGGTCTGCGCGATGAGCGACGACTGTTTCAGGGAATATATGTGCCACTCAATGCCCGACGGCACGATAAAGCTTTGTATTTTTGACAGCGGTGCGGCTTTTGAAAACTCATCTTTCTACTTTGTGCTGGAAAAAAACGATGAAGATCAGTGAAACGTACAGACTTAAATGCTTCGATCCGGTTTCTGTAATGAACAGCGGTCAGTGCTTTCGCTGGCATGAACTTTGTAACGGCCGGGTCGGAGTCATATCTTCGGGAAAATACATAGAAATGTCAAAAGAACGCGACGGGGTTTCTTTTACATTCAATGAGGCCGACAGGGCATACTGGTCGGCCTATTTCGATCTGGATTTCGATTATGAGAGGATAGAAAAGCTTATTGAGGGATCGGGTGACGAACACCTCAAAGAAGCTTTTTCTTTAGGCAGCGGAGTAAGGATCTTAAAGCAGGATCTTTGGGAGACGATAGTAAGTTTTATGATATCCCAGAACAACAACATAGGCCGCATAAGAAATTCCATAGAGGCGATCTGTGAACGCGCGGGGATAGAGGTTGAAGGAGGGTATGCCTTCCCGGGTCCTTTCGATCTTGATGTATCGGTATTTGACGACAAGACGCTCGGCCTCGGTTATCGGGCACCGTATTTAAAGGAGATCTTTTCTTTTGCAAAAGAAAATCCGGACTGGCTTGAAGATCTTTCAAAAATGGATTATGAAAAGGCGATGAAGAGTCTTCTTGAAAGAACGGGGATCGGACCCAAGGTTGCGAACTGCATATGCCTTTTCGGCCTTCACCATGTGGATGCTTTTCCGGTCGATACTCATGTAAAACAGCTTCTTTCAAAGTATTATCAGAACGGTTTTGACTTTGAATACTATAAGGGTGTGGCAGGCATAATCCAGCAGTATCTTTTCTACTATGAGCTTAAATCCAGTTAGAACAACAGTTTCCTTGACTCTTATCTTGAAAATGCACTATAATGTCTAAAGATATGCAATGAAAAGAAAAAGATTGCATATCCGACTAAATCCCTGAAAGGAATGCACAATATGATAAAGAGCATGACAGGTTTCGGACGTGCGGAATATGCCGACAGGAATCGGAAATTCACCGTCGAGATCAAGTCCGTGAACCACAGGTATCTTGATATGACCATTAAGATGCCCAAGAAGCTCAATTTTTTTGAAGCCGCGATCAGAAATGAGCTTAAGAATTATATCCAGCGCGGTAAGGTGGATATCTTCATTACCTACGAGGATTTCACCGAGAACAATGTAGGTATCAAGTACAATAAGGAAGTGGCAGCCGAATATCTTAAGTATTTTAAAGAGATGGCTGACGAGTTTGAACTCGATAACGATATAAGAGTTTCAAATCTGGCAAGATTTCCCGAGATATTCGAGATGGAGGAGATCGAAGCCGACGAAGAAGAGATATGGGCGGGGTTAAGCAAAGCACTCGATTCTGCGGCAGAGAAGTTTGTGGAATCAAGGATCAAAGAAGGCGACAACTTAAAGGTTGATCTTATAGCCAAACTTGATGATATGCTTACGCATGTTCAGTATGTGAAAGATCGTGCCCCCGGAGTTATCGAAGACTACAAGAGAGGTCTTGAGGAGAAGGTAAAAGAGCTTCTCAAAGATGCGAAAGTCGATGAGACCAGACTTTTGATGGAAGTCACTCTCTATGCCGACAAGGTATGTATTGACGAGGAGATCGTAAGACTTACAAGTCACATCGAGACCACAAGGAAGACTCTTGAAGAGGGCGGCAGCTGCGGACGCAAGCTTGACTTTATAGCTCAGGAAATGAACCGCGAGGCCAATACAATGCTTTCAAAGGCCAATGATCTTGCTACATCGGATCATGCGATCGAATTAAAGACAGAAATAGAGAAGGTTCGTGAACAGATTCAGAATATCGAGTAAAGGACGATGACCTATGGATGGAATTTTGATCGTAATGTCGGGCTTTTCGGGAGCCGGCAAGGGGACACTTCTTCATAGACTTTTGGATGATTATGAAGATTTTGCCTTTTCAGTATCGATGACCACAAGAGCTCCGCGCGAGGGCGAAGTCGATGGCAGGGATTATTTCTTTGTGGATAAGGAAAAATTCGAAGAGACCATCAGAAACGGCGGTCTTTACGAGCATGCGCAATACTGCGGCAATTATTACGGTACTCCGAAAGCCTATGTCGACGAACAGCTTAAGAAGGGCAAAAGCGTTATCCTTGATATAGAAGTTCAGGGAGCGATGCAGATAAAAGAAAAATTCCCCGATACTCTTATGGTATTTGTGACGCCTCCCAGCATAGCGGTCTTAAGAAAGCGCCTTGAGGGAAGAGGAACGGAAACCGCAGAGGTTATCAATAAGCGTATAGACCGTGCAAAAGAGGAAGTCAACTGGATGGATAAGTATGAATACATTATCATCAATGATGACCTTGACACGGCGGTAAAAGAGATGCATGATATTATTCTCGCGCAAAGGTATCAGACCAAGCGCCTGGGTACATTCATAGATGAGATAAAAACAGAACTTAAAAACATATAGGAAAGAGGAGATTAGTATGTTACATCCGTCTTACAGTGACCTTATGAAGGTTGTAAACAGTGAGGTTGAGCCCGGTGAGGCTAAGGTGGTAAACAGCCGTTATTCGATAGTAATGGCTACAAGCCGCAGAGCACGTCAGATTGTAGCGGGCGACGATCCTTATGTTGAGTCCGAAGGCAAGAAAGCATTAAGCATTGCAGTCGACGAGCTCAATCAGGGTAAAATTCGTATAATTAGCGACGAAGAAGACTGATAAGAAAGGGAGGGAACGTGACCGGTTAATGCTGTCGGCAGTTCCCTTTTTGTATGTATGAAGATAAGTTTCATATCACTTGGGTGCGACAAAAACCTTGTTGATACGGAAATGATGCTTGGCATGCTTTCCGAACACGGCCATGAGATCGTAAATGACGAGAGCGAGGCCGATGTGGCGGTGGTCAATACGTGTTCTTTTATAAGCGATGCGAAAGCTGAGAGTATAAATACCCTGATCGAGATGGGAAATCTCAAAACGGCGGGTAAGCTTAAAGGTATCGTGGCTGCCGGATGTCTTGCACAAAGATACAGCAAAGAGATAAGAGAGCAGATTCCCGAAGTCGATGAGATCGTGGGAACCCTTTCGACGGATGATATCGTTGCTGCGGTTGACGAGATCGAAAAAGGGGGCAGGCGGGAATTCTTAAAGCCGATCGACGGACCGCTTGTGTACGGAAAAAAGCGTATCGTAACGACCGGCGGGCATTATGCGTATCTTAAGATCGCCGAAGGCTGCAACAAGCATTGTACATATTGCGCGATCCCTTCTTTTCGCGGACATTTCAGGTCCGTGCCGATGGAAGTGCTCATAGATGAGGCAAGGACTCTTTGCGAAAACGGAGTCAAAGAACTCATTCTGGTAGCGCAGGAGACGACTCTCTACGGCATGGATCTTTACGGTGAAAAGAAGCTTTCCGAACTTCTGCATAAGCTTTCGGAAATAGAGTCGCTTTGGTATATAAGGCTTTTGTACTGCTATCCCGAGGAGATCGACGACAATCTCATAGAGGAAATGGCGACGAACAAAAAGATCTGCCACTATATCGATATGCCCATACAGCATGCGTCGGACGATATACTTAAGCGCATGGGGCGAAAGACCGGCAACGCGGATCTAAGAAACGTGATAGCAAGGCTTCGCAAGGCTATGCCCGATATCGCAATAAGGACCACGCTTATAACGGGTTTTCCGGGAGAGACGAAAAAGGATGTCGATATCCTTAAAAATTTCGTAAAAGAAATGCGTTTCGACAGGCTCGGAGTCTTTACATATTCAAGAGAAGACAACACCGCGGCCGCAAAGATGAAGAAACAGATCCCGATGTGGCTTAAGAAAAAAAGACGCGACGGTGTGATGAAGATCCAGCAGCAGATAGCCTTTGAAAAGGCAAAATCGGAGACAGGAAAGACTTTATCGGTAATGGTCGAGGGACGTATGCCGGATGACTCGTCACCCGATAAGCAGGTCTATGCATGCCGCACTTACAAAGATGCTCCGGAAGTGGACGGGTTCCTTTTCCTTGAGACTGATAAAGAGTTAATGACGGGCGACGTGGTCACGGTCACGGTGACAGGCGCCAGAGAATATGACTTAACGGGGGTAATAAAATATGAATCTGCCTAACAAATTAACAGTTGCAAGAGTTATTCTTGTTCCCATTTTTGTGTTCTTTTTAATGGCGAACTTTATTCCTTTCAATACATACATAGCTTTGGGTATATTTATTGTTGCAAGTATCACGGATTTTCTGGACGGTCACATCGCACGTAAGAATAATCTGATCACAAACTTCGGTAAATTTATGGATCCTTTGGCAGATAAGCTTCTGGTAGTATCTGCGCTCATATGTCTTCTTGTGGTCGATGACGGCACCAGGATCGCATCGAGCAGGATAATCGCAATGCTTGCTGTATTGATCATTGTTGCAAGAGAATTCGTGATAAGCGGTATAAGACTTGTCGCAAGTGATTCGGGCAAGGTCATCGCGGCTTCGATGTGGGGAAAGTTTAAGACCGCATCCACCATGGTGGCCATATGCTTTATGCTTGTGGTAAAAGAACTTCCTTTTCTTAAGGAAGTGACAATGGTCCTCTTTTGGATCGCGGTAACGCTTACAGTTGTTTCGCTCATTGATTATGTGATCAAAAACGCAGAGATCATGAAGGACGGTTTTGCTTCGGAACATGTTGAAGCATCGGCGGGAACTTCGGAAAATGAGTATAAGCCCAAGTTCGACGAAGAGACCGGCCTTCCACTTCAATAAGGTATAAAACATTGATCGAGAATGAACTTGTAGAACTTCTTAAAGAAAAAAAACTTAAGGTATCAACGGTCGAATCCTGTACGGGAGGGATGATCGCATCAAGGATCGTTAATGTGGCGGGTGCTTCGGATGTGCTTGAAGCAGGCTTTGTCACTTATTCCGGGAGTGCCAAGGAAGCACTTGCCGGAGTAAATAAAAAGACCCTTGAAAAATATACCGCAGTAAGCGAAGAGACTGCTTACGAGATGG
>JAGCCY010000051.1 GCA_017651385.1 Lachnospiraceae bacterium | reverse complement strand
TTTAAAGAAAGCGCCGAGACAGGATATGCTTCGTCAATGCTTATGATGGGTGATATGTACCGTGACGGAAGATATGTCAAAAAGGATTACGATCAGGCTCTTTCCTGGTATGAACAGGCCTATATATCGGACAAAGAACGGGCCCAAGACCGGATCAGGATCCTTGTAGACATGAAAGCCGTTCCGGCTTCTAAAGTATCCGAATATCTTAGCGACTGAAATAATAACCGCCCGCAGGATCAGATCCTGCGGGCGGCGTTTTTTATTTATCGGAATATTTCATTGCGAGGAATCTGGACAGATTAAACTCGCGGAACGACATTTCTTCGTTTATATCGGTAAAGTGTTCGTTTATATAATCCTGCCGGATGCTTGAAAAGCGGGAGTCGTTTAAAACGAGAGGCGCATTATCAAGACATGTTTCATATAATATGTAATTTAAGTCACTGTAGCCGTCCTTTTCAAAGAAAGAAGATTGTTCGTCGGCCAGAGAAATGTTTAAGTCCGTTACGACATAATCAAGGTGTGAGAATGCGAGCAGGATATACATTGAAAAGAAAGTGACAAATGAAAATTTAAAGAGATTTACATTTTCACGCCAGATCTTTACGAGCAGTCCCGTAAGCAGGATCGCGATTACCGCAAGCACCCAGAGTACAAGCACTCTTAAATAGGTAAAGTAATAATATTTTATATACAATATCATTCTGAAGGCACTTGATGCAGTCATTATATATGTGCATCCGCACATGATCGAAAGGATCGTCTTAAGGATCTTGTTTCCCGTAAACAGTTCGATACCCACAAGTACCATCAAAAGGTTGATGATACAGATGAATAAAAGCTGGAAGAAACCGCTTCTTGCATATTCGGCATAAGAATAACCTTCAGGAAGGGTAAACTTTCCTATAAACAGGAACAATATCTGGATCACGCAGAAGATCACATATATAACATCGAACATGATACCTGCCGTAATTGCCGCAGTGGGGCTGAACCTGTTTTTTTCTTTTGCCGCACCCGAATACGGAAATGTAAGAAGATGGGCTATAAGGCCGTATGCAAAGAAAAATACGATAAGCGTGAGCAATACGACTTTAAGCCAGGTCATATCGGGAAGGATAATGTTGAACAGATTGTTCCACATTTTTTTAAATACGGCATCGGCATCCGAAAGGATAAGTATCACAATTATTACAAAAGGAAACGTTACGGCGATCGAGATCAGCACCGTTGCCCAGGGGAAGCTCGATCTTTCTGTGTCTTCGGCATTTCTTTTCATGTGCTTATAGCGTGAAAGATCTCCGATAGGAGCGAAAAACTTGGATATCGCACCCGCAAAAGCTTTGAATATATTGGCGAAGGTCTGTACAAAAGACCATTTTTCGTCAAATGCGAATTGGTGCAATGCGATGTAGATAAGAAGCGTAAACACAAAAACGATGTTGAAGAAATGTATCATCGGCTTATCGGTAAGAGGCTGTGAAATGCCTATTAACGTGACGATGAGTGCGAAAAACTTCGTGTCTTTTTTCCATGTAAGCGAGAACTCTTTGGTACAAAGATAAATATAGCAAAGGGTTCCAATTACGAAAAAAGGGAAGGTTGCTCCGCCTAAGTTCTTGTAAAGGCAAAATGAGTAAAGAGCGGCATATATGCCGGAATAAATTGCAAGTCTTGATCTTCGGTTCATGATTGACCTCCTCATTCGGGATACTTACAATCCCTATATATCATAGCAATATGCAAAAGAAAACGGGTTTGCGCTTTTCTTAAGAAAACCTACCGCAAATATAAAAACTGTTAAGAAATTTCCTATGAAATATGCTATTATGTTTCATAGTTGAATTTTGAGAGGGAAATCCATGAGAGAGATATCAGTGGAAAAAGTTACCGAAGCGGTAAAAAAAATGTGCATAGAAGCAAACTACTATCCGGCACCCGATGTAAAGTGTGCTATGGATAAGGCATGCGTCGAAGAAAGATCCGAACTTGGAAGGCTTATACTTAAACAGCTTGAGGATAATCTGAGGATTGCCGGCGAAGATATGATACCGATATGTCAGGATACAGGTATGGCTGTCGTGTTTATAAAAGTCGGTCAGGAAGTGCATTTTATAAACGGTTCGCTCGAAGATGCGATAAACGAAGGCGTAAGACAGGGTTATGTGGATGGATATTTAAGAAAATCCGTCGTATCCGATCCTATTAAGCGCGTCAACACAAAAGATAATACGCCCGCAGTCATTCATTATGAAATAGTGCCCGGCGACGAGGTTAAGATCACAGTAAGTCCCAAAGGTTTCGGTTCCGAAAACATGAGCAGGGTATTCATGTTAAAGCCCGCAGACGGGATAGAGGGTATAAAGAATGCCGTACTTACTGCCGTTAAGGATGCAGGGCCGAATGCATGCCCGCCGATGGTCGTCGGAGTAGGTATAGGCGGAACATTTGAAAAGGCAGCTATCCTTGCAAAAGAAGCCTTGTTAAGACCGGCAGGTGAGCACTCGGATATTGATTGGGTCAAAGAACTTGAGGAAGATGTACTTAAGAGTATCAATAAAACAGGCATAGGACCGGGCGGTCTTGGCGGAAGCACAACGGCATTTTCCGTAAGAGCGCTCACTTACCCCACTCACATAGCGGGATTACCCGTTGCAGTCAACATCTGCTGTCACGTAAACCGTCATGTTACCACAGTCATATAGGAGGTTGAAAATGGAAAAACACATTCTTCTTCCTCTTAAAAAGGAAGATATCGATAACTTAAGATCCGGTGATTATGTTTATCTTACGGGAACTTTATATACCGCAAGGGATGCGGCACACAAAAGAATGGACGAGGCTCTTTTGAAAAACGAGAAGCTTCCTATAGATATAAAAGGAAATATCATTTACTATATGGGCCCATCTCCCGCAAGGGAAGGCCGTCCGATAGGTTCTGCCGGTCCCACCACAGCGAGCAGAATGGATAAATATGCACCCAAACTGTTAGATCTCGGTCTTATCGGTATGATAGGAAAAGGAAAAAGAAGCAAAGAAGTGTCGGATGCGATAGTAAGAAACAAAGCGGTATATTTTGCCGCGATCGGCGGTGCGGGAGCTCTTTTGTCAAAGGCGATATTATCTTCCGAAACGATCGCATACGAAGATCTCGGAACAGAAGCGATCAGAAGACTTGAAGTTAAAGATTTTCCTGTTATAGTTGTAATCGACAGTCTCGGAAATAATCTTTACGAAACGGCAAAAGAAAAATATACCGAGGAATAATATATTTGGTCCGGAGAAAGAAATATGAGAATTGCTTTGATGGTTATCCGCCTTATTTGGGCGGTACCGTATTATCTTACAAGAATGACATGGATGGGGAAGCATTCGTCCAAAGAAAAGACCTTTGCATTTGTAAAGCATTGCGTAAAAATGTGCAATAAAAAAGGAAGGGTTAAAGTCATAGCACACGGTTTGGAAAACCTTCCCGAAAAAGACGGTTTTGTTCTTTTCCCGAACCATCAGGGATTATATGATGTGCTGAGTTTCCTTGAAACGTGTCCCAGGCCGTTTTCTTTTGTCTTCAAAAAAGAACTTAAGGATGTGATCTTATTAAAGCAGGTCATAAATTGTACGCATTCTCTTTGTATCGACAGGGATGATCTTCGCCAGTCGCTCGAAGTTATAAAGGAAATGACCGAGCGTGTTAAAAACGGCGAGAATTTTCTTATTTTTGCGGAAGGGACCAGAAGCAAACTCGGTAACCGTATGCAGGATATGAAGGGTGGAAGCTTTAAGAGCGCGGTCAAGGCAAAGGCTCCGATCGTGCCGTGTGCACTTATCGATTGCTTTAAACCTTTCGACGAAAAATCCACAAAGCAGCTGACGGCTCAGGTTTATTATTTAAAGCCCATGTACTACGAAGAGTATAAAGATATGACCACGGTCGAAATAGCAGCCGAAGTCAGAAGAAGGATAGAGGAAGTTCTGTTTAAATTCGATGCCCGCTGATTTTGGTTGACAAACAGGATACCCTTATATATAATCAATCTTGCGTCGTAAGGCGCTTTATATTGGTAGCGGCAAGCTACAGCTTAAGGAGAAATACTCAAGAGGCTGAAGAGGCGCCCCTGCTAAGGGTGTAGGTCGGGTAACCGGCGCGAGGGTTCAAATCCCTCTTTCTCCGTTGTATAATATTAGGAAGAAACCGGTCGGTTTCTTCCTGTTTTTATTTTTGAAAAAGGAGACGCTATGAGACGAGTAAGCAAAAATCGCGGCTTTTTGATAAGCATGATATTTAATATGCTGTTCAGGGCAGAGTGGGTTTTGATAGCAATAATTTTGTTTGTTGTGCACCATTTCTTTGAAAAAGTTCCGCTGTGGCTTGGGTTTGCGGCGCTTGTTATCTGGGTCGGTTATTCCCTTATAATCACGCTGGTCTTTTCTTTGGCCAACAGGATGGGAAATGCACCGGAAGTCATAAAGGAGAATAAAAATCCGTATTCGGGAACAAATAATACGGTTTCTTTTGCCGGCAATAAGTCAAATGACGATCAAATGTGTCCCTGCTGCAAAAGATATAAGTTAAACGAGATCGGAAAATATGAAGTATGTCCCGTATGCAACTGGGAAGACGATCCCGTGGCGAGACAGGATCCCGATTATGTGGGCGGAGCCAATCATCTATCATTGAACGAAGCGAGAGCTCAATACAAAATGCAAAATGAGGAGTAAGATAAATGAAAAGGATAAGACATCTTTCTTCTATTATAATAATATGTCTTCTATGCATATTGTCATTAACGGCGTGCAAGCATAATGATACGGTTTCGGTCTTATCAAATACGATAAGCGGGGTCTTATCGACAGACAATTTAGAAACCTCGCCGGAAGCAGGTACAGAAGTTGTGACAGAAGTAACGGTCAGTGAAGAGTCGCTCGAAGTAATTTCAGTTTCAGAAGAAGAGACAAAGCCGGAAGCTGAGGAAATCGAATACAGATTCCGTAACAAAAAAAGACTTAATGAACATTATGAGAAGCACGGAATAGAAATGGGATTTGAAAACGCTGAAAGTTACGAGGCGGCGGCAAGCAGGGTTGTCAACAATCCCGATGCACTTCATAAGATCGAAAAAGAAGACGGGGATGACGTCTATTATCTTGAAGAGACCAACGAATTTGTTGTTGTTTCCACGGACGGATACTTAAGAACGTATTTTTGTCCGGATTCGGGTAAAAAATATTTCGACAAACAATAAACCAAATGTTGGGGTTATTATAATAGGAAGATACACGATATAGATTTATTGACGAAAAACACAAAAAATCGGCGCTACTGTGCCGTTGACAAAGGTTTTAAATCATGGTAGATTTAAAGTCCACCCGCTAAATGGGTGGACTTTTTTGGCCTTTTAGAAATATTTTAAAAAAGTTAAAAAAGAACTTGACTAAGCCTTTATACAATGCTATTATAGCAACGTTGCGGGCTTTGCAAGTCAGTAACGAGAACCTTGATAACTAAACAGCATATGCAACCCTGAAAATCTTTGAAAAGATCATTC
>JAGCCY010000050.1 GCA_017651385.1 Lachnospiraceae bacterium | reverse complement strand
TCTCAACCATTACCGAATATATTTTTTTCATATTCCGTCAGCCTTTCACTATATCCATGGGATTAATATTTACTTCCATTATTCCGGGGTTATCGGATGCAAGGAATTTATCCGTCCTTGAAAGTTCCTTATCAAGCGTGACCTTATAATAGTCAAAGTCATAAGCCTTTGCCAGTGCCTCAAGATTGGGATAATCATTCAATTCGACCACACTGTAATTATCCTTATAGGTAAAATGCTGATACTCTCTTACCATTCCGAGATATCCGTTCTTAAAGACTATGATCATGACATTGGCGTTTTCCTGCTTGATGGTCGCAAGTTCGCACATGGACATCTGGAATGAACCGTCACCGCATACGGCAATGACCTGTTTCTTTGGATTTGCAAGTTTTGCGCCGAGTGCTGCGGGGATGGAATAACCCATGGTACCCATGCCGCCGCTTGTTAAGAATCTGCCTTTCTTGACTACATGATATGCGCAGCTCCAGATCTGATTCTGTCCGACATCCGCCACATATATGCCGTCCTCATCCATCTTATCGGAAAGATATTCGATAAATTCCTGAGGATCCACATATTTACTGTCGGGGAAACGCTTAATGTTCAGCTCTTTTTTGTATTCGTAAAGCTTGTTGAGCCATTCGGGCTCCGAAGCATTGATATCTTCCTTATTAAGTTCTTCGAAAATCGCTTTCGCATCGCCTACGATCGGGATCGTGGGACCGATGTTCTTACCGATTTCGGCGGGATCCACATCCATATGGATCATGACCTTGTGATCGGTCAGAAAATCCGGCTGGTTGACGGCTCTGTCTGCCACTCTTGCGCCCACCATCAGCAATGTGTCACACTCTCTTATCGCTTTGTTGGCATAAGGCTTTCCGTTATTGCCGACCATACCGAAGTATAAAGGGTGCTCCGTAGGCATGGCTCCAATACCCATCATCGTGGATACGACGGGGATATTGCTCTTTTCCACAAAACTGCGAAGTTCCGACTCGGCATTTGATAAAGCCACACCGCCGCCCACGCATATAAGAGGTCTTTTTGCTTTTTCAAGTGCGCTCACAAGTCTTTTAAGCTGCATCCCGTTACCCTTTACCGTGGGCTTATAAGTACGCATGTTTACTTCTTCGGGATATTTGAAATTTTTAATGACCGCGTTCTGGATATCGATCGGAACATCGATAAGAACAGGTCCTTTACGGCCAGTAGATGCAATATGGAACGCTTCCTTCATGATGCGGGGGATATCATTTACATTTTTGATAAGATAGCTGTATTTTACAAAACTCTCCGCAGCGCCCGTTACATCGGCCTCCTGGAAAACATCGGAACCCAAAAGCGATGAATTGACCTGGCCTGTTATACATACGAGCGGGATACTGTCGGCAAATGCGGTTGCGATACCTGTAAGAAGATTCGTGGCACCGGGGCCGCTTGTAACAGCACATACTCCGACCGTTCCGGTGGTCCTTGCAAGACCGCTTGCCATATGAGCCGCACTCTGCTCAGTACGCACAAGTACGGTCTTTATATCGGATGAAAGAATGGAATTGTAAAAAGGACAGATTGCGACTCCGGGATAACCGAATACGTATTTTACCTTTTCTTCTTCAAGACATTTTATAATTGCGTCAGCACCATTCATAATGTTCTCCTTATATAAAATCGCATTTTTTGCGATAAATAAGCGATATCCGTTTCAAAAAATTTTAACACAATACTTTGTTAACGTGCAACAAAATATGGTACTTTTATTGTTTTTTTAACACATATATGGTAAATTATCTAAAGGGTCCAAAGGAGGTATAAACCTTGTTTAAAAAGATATTAACCGTTATGACGGGAGTGATCCTCACCGTTTCATTGGCCGCTTGTGCGGGCTCGACCGAAGATTATACGGAATACAAAAAAGAGATGAGCAATTTCTTCGAAAGCGTCAACACCCTAAACGAAGAGATGAATGCCTTAAATCCCGATGACGCCGAAGCGGTAAGCAAGCTCTTTGAGTATCTTGATCAGGTTGAAGAACAGTTTAAATATTTTTCCGAGATCGAAGTTCCGAATCAATATAAAGTTACCGAATCTCTTGCCGATGAGGCTTATGATTACATGAAAGAAGCCAATGAGTATTTCAGACAGTCCTTCTCGGAGAATTCTTACAATGAATATACTCTCGAAGCCGCAATGGAATGCTACAGCAGAGCCAATAAGCGTATGCAATACGTTATCGATATCATTCACGGAAAACTTCCCGAAGATGAAAACATCTCTTTCGAATAGGATACAGAAATTTTATGGAGTGCCTGTCGGCACTCCATTTTTTATGCATCAAAGATCTAAATCCGCTTTACAGTCTTGACTTTATCTCTTTAAAGAAATCCTTTGTATTTACGGTCTTTACGTCTGAGAGTGAACAGATCCTTGAAAGATCTGCGGTCATAACGCCGGACTCGATAGTGCCGATCACGGCCTTCTCAAGTCTTTCGCCAAACTCGGTGAGTTCTTTTATGCCGTCAAGCTCGCCTCTTTTCTTAAGGGCTCCGCTCCATGCGAATATGGTCGCAACCGGATTTGACTTCGGTTCTTCGCCTTCAAGATATCTGTAATAGTGCTTCTGGATGGTACCGTGAGCGGCTTCGTATTCAAAAACGCCCTTTGGTGACACGAGTACGCTCGTCATCATTGAAAGCGAACCGAATGCGGATGATACCATATCACTCATAACATCGCCGTCGTAATTCTTGCAGGCCCAGATAAATCCGCCTTTTTCTTTCATTACTCTGGCTACGGCATCGTCGATCAGTGTGTAGAAATAAGTAATGCCAGCCTTTTCAAACTTATCTTTGTATTCGTTATCATAGATATCCTGGAAGATATCCTTAAAAGTATGATCGTATTTTTTGGAGATCGTGTCCTTTGTGGCAAACCACAGATCCTGTTTTGTCTCCAGAGCATAATTAAAGCAGGCATATGCGAAGCTTGTGATCGATGCGATGGTATTATGAATACCCTGGATGATCCCGGGACCCTTAAACTCATGAATGAGTTCTTTTGTAACGGTTCCGTCTTCGGCCGTAAACACAAGTTCGGCCTTACCCGCACCGGGTACCTTTATCTCTGCATTCTTATAGACATCACCGTATGCATGTCTTGCAAGTGTAATGGGCTTTTCCCAGTTTCTTACACAGGGATTGATGCCTTTTACTATTATCGGAGCTCTGAAAACAGTACCGTCGAGTTTGGCTCTTATGGTACCGTTGGGGCTCTTCCACATTTCCTTTAAGTCATATTCTTTTACTCTTGCGGCATTGGGTGTGATAGTTGCGCATTTGACCGCAACACCGTATTTAAGTGTGGCTTCGGCACTGTCGACGGTAACCTGATCGTTTGTTTCGTTTCTGTGCTTTAAACCGAGATCGTAATATTCAGTCTTTAAATCCACATAGGGAAGAATGAGTTCGTCTTTGATCATCTGCCAGAGTATCCTGGTCATCTCATCTCCGTCCATTTCCACGATCGGAGTGGTCATTTGAATCTTACTCATTTAAATAAGCCT
>JAGCCY010000049.1 GCA_017651385.1 Lachnospiraceae bacterium | reverse complement strand
CCAGCTTTCAGCGGGGCCCAGTGTTGCTCCGTAGAGGATGAGTTTCTTCTTGATAAGTGCCAGAACATACTTCTTTCCCACTGCTGCGCCGCCCACAAGATCACTGTGGCCGCCTAAATACTTGGTAGCGCTGTATAAAACAACATCCGCACCGAATTTAACGGGATTGGCCACTATCGGTGAAGCAAATGTATTGTCGATAAAGAAAAGAGCACCGTTTTCGTGAGCGATCTTTGCCGCAGCCTCTATATCGGGTACCTCGATGAGCGGATTGCTTATGGTCTCGGTATATACAAGCTTGGTGTTCGGACGGATCGCTTTTTTAATATTTTCAGGATCCGAGAAATCGGTAAATGTAACTTCCACGCCGAAACGCTTTATCTCATTTTCAAGATAATCTCTCACTCCGCCGTAAAGAACGGGCGCAGATACGATATGGTCTCCGGACTTTACAACGCTTATGATGATTTTGACTATCGCTGCCATTCCCGAAGAAAATACGGCTCCGTCCTCGGCGCCTTCGATATCGGCAAGGACCTTTGCGACCGCATCGGAGTTTGGATGTTTGATACGCGAATAGATATATCCGTCTGCCTTTCCTTCATATATGTCATCAACACTCTCTATATCATCAAAAGCAAAAACACTTGTCATATAGACGGGCTGAACTTCCGGTACGGACTTATACTCTCTTAAGACCTTTTCTTCCTGCCCGTCACCCGAATGTGCAAGCCATGTTGAAAAAATATCGCTCATTTTATATATCTCCTTCCTAAAGATTCTTTAAAGCACAGCGTACCAGGATCTCGCTTCCGATCAGAACTGCCTCATCGGGAATATAGATATTATCGCTGTGAAGGGGCACTTTCGAATCGGGTCTTTCTTCTGTCCCTGTGCCCACATGTATAAAACAACCCTTTACCGTCTGCGAAAATGCCGCAAAATCGTCTCCTCCGAAGCCAAGCGGGACGGGCTGTTTTATTATATTTTCCGCTCCGACCGCTTCCGATGCCGCCTTGTACATGGTCTTATATGCATCGGGATCGTTGACCAGAGTCGGAGTGAATAGTTCAAATTCTGTTTCCGCCTTAACATCATAAAGTGATGCCGAACGGTCGACAGTTTCTTTTATATTAACAAGAAGCCTGCTTCTTACATCCATGGAAAGCGTTCTTACGGTTCCCTCTATCTCTGCGCTGTCGGCAACGACATTCCACGCATTGCCTGCTGTCAGATGACCTATGCCTATCAGGGATTTATCCATGGGATTCAAGCGGTTCTTAAGCTTTGAAAGCGCGGTTACGATCTCGGTCGCGGCTAAAAGTGCGTCATTACCGAGATGCGGTTTTGAGATATGCGAGCCCTTTCCGTAAAGCTTTATGTGCATATAGTCACAGGATGCGGCATCCACATCATCACTTAATATAAGTTTTCCAAGCTCCGCTTCCGGCGAAACATGAAAACCGTATATCCTTTCGGCTCCTTTTTCATAGCCTTCGTTAAGGAAAAACTGCGAGCCGTGTCCGAACTCTTCGGCCTGCTGGAATATAAATCTTACATTGCCTCTTAGACTGTCCCTGTAGCGTGAAAGGAGCCTGGCGGCACCTATAAGCGCCGTAAGGTGTACATCATGTCCGCAGGCATGCATTACATTTTCATTCTCTGATCTATAGGGATAATCGCTTTTTTCGTTTATCGGAAGCGCGTCTATATCGGCTCTTAAGATAACCGTAGGACCGGGAGCAGCACCCTTAAGTTCCGCTACCGTTCCCGTATCGTGTACCGCCTTCCATGTAAGACCGTCCTTTTCAAGTTCTCTTCTTATCACCCCGGCTGTGCGTGTTTCATATAAGCTTAATTCGGGATGAGCATGAATATCATGTCTTATATCAAAGAGTTCTTCCCGGATGGCCAGTAGATCCTCCCTGATACCGGGAAGCGTTTTTTGCCCATTCATCAGTGGGTACTCCTCTTCGCAATAAAATTACCGACAATCTGTATGATACATACAAAGATTATCAAAACTATCGTTGTGACCCATGTTATATCGGTCATGTATCTGTTGTGGCCGTATCTTATGGCAAAATCGCCAAGTCCGCCCGCGCCTACGGCACCTGCCATCGCAGTTAAACCAAGAAGATTTATGGCTGTAATGGTCGTAGCCCTCGATAATGCGGGTATGCCCTCACGAAGATACACCTTAAAGATGATATCTATGGGTTTCATACCGAGCGCATCGGCCGCTTCCACAACTCCGCCGTCGATCTGGGCAAGCGCAGCCTCGACCTGTCTTGCAAAAAACGGGATCGTACCTATAACGAGCGGCACGATCGCGCCCTTTACTCCTATGCTTGTATGCACTATCGCTCTGGTAAGAGGAAGGAGCAAAGAGATTAAAATAACGAACGGTATTGAACGAAATGCGTTGATCACTTTGTCTATGACCTGATAAACAGCGTTCTTTTCAAGTATTCCGCCCGGCTTGGTGGTGATCAGAAGAACACCTAAGAATACGCCGAGTACGAACACAAAAATGCCCGATAAGCCTACCATCTTAAGCGTATCAACGATCGACTTTAAAAACTCCGGTATCCTTTCCATAAGGTTCGGTAAATATTTTTCAAGAAGCTCTGCCATCTTTAATCACCTCCACCGTTATGTCCTGATTGCGCAAATACTCGATCGCGCGTCCTATGTTGTCGTCGTCGCCCGAAAAGATCCCGACCGTTCCGCCAAGGGGCGCTCCGGAAATGATCTCAAGATCGCCGAAAAGAATATTGCATACAACGTCAAATTTCTTTGAAACGGTCGATATGAGCGGTTCCGAAACCGTTGAACTCTTAAATTTCATCATTACGAGCACTTCTCCGTGCATTAAATCCACTATCGGATCGTTTTCTTCAACAAGCGTGTATATTTCCGAAAGGCTTGATGTCGTATCTATAAAATCTTTTGTTATCTGCTCTTTGGGATTGGCAAATACCGAGAATACATCGCCGCTTTCTACGACCTTGCCGTTCTCCATTACCGCAACCCTGTCGCATATCCTCTTTATAACGTTCATCTCATGAGTGATGACCACTACCGTTATGCCGAGTTCCTTATTGAGCCTCTTTAAAAGGTTAAGTATAGACCTTGTGGTCTGGGGATCCAGTGCACTTGTCGCTTCATCGCAAAGCAGTATCTTCGGGTCGTTCGCCAGTGCTCTTGCGATCGCAACCCTCTGTTTCTGGCCTCCCGATAACTGTGAAGGATAAGACTGGGCTCTGTCGCTTAAGTCCACATATTCAAGGAGTTTGTCGACTTTTTCTTTTATCTCTGCTTTTGAAAGACCCGAATCGTAAAGTGCCAGGGCAATATTGTCAAAAGCAGTCCTTGAAGGCATGAGATTGAACTGCTGGAATATCATGCCTATCTTCTTACGCTCTTTTCTAAGCGCCTTTTTCTTAAGTTTTGTGATATCGATACCGTCTATCACCACATATCCGCTCGAGGGCTTTTCAAGCATGTTAAGACACCTTACGAGTGTCGATTTGCCCGCTCCGGAAAACCCGATGATCCCGAATATTTCTCCTTTCAAAACTTGGAGGCTGACATCACTGACAGCCTCCACGGTTCTACCCTTTGTTTCAAAAGTTTTGTTCACGGCATCGAGTTTAATGATCGTATTGCTGCTCATTTAATCCTCCGAAAATCTGTTTCTGCCGTTTATTTCCAAGCCGCAATGTAAAGTCCCTGGAAATCGTTTGCATATATATCTTTGGTGCGTTGTGTCTGATAAGCCTTCACTATCTCCTGATAAAGCTTATTGTCCTTGTCTTCCGTACGTGCCGCAATGACATTTACGTAAGCATTTGTGGTGTAATAGGAAGGATCGTCAAAGAAGATCGAATCGTTGATCGGGGAAAGACCCGCATCAAGTGCATATCCGCCGTTTATAACTGCCGCATCCACATCGGGAAGAAGACTTGCCGTCTGCGAAGCATCGACTTCGACTATCTCGATATTCTTCGGATTGTCCACGATATCATTTACGGTAGGTGTAAGTTCGGTTCCCTCTTTAAGGGTTATAAGGCCGGCTGCCTTAAGCACATTTAAAGCTCTTCCGCCGTTTACCGCATCGTTAGGAATTGCGATCTTGCCTCCGTCCGATATCTCATCCACACTCTTAACCTTCTTTGAGTAGATATTAAGTGCGGTGATCAAAGTGTCGCCGATAGCGTCGATCTTGTAGCCGAACTTCTCTTTCTCGTTGTTTAAGTATGTATAGTGCTGGAAAGAGTTAAGATCGACATCGCCTGCATCAAGCGCTGCATTGGGCTGAGTGTAATCACTGAAGTATACATATTCGATCGTTATACCTTTTTCAGCGAATTCAGCCACAATGGGATCCCATACGGTTTCGTCACTTGAGCCCATAATCCCGAGCTTGACCGTGACATTCTCATTTTTACCTGAGCATGCTGCCAAAGAAAATGTAAGCGCAAGCACCAGAATTACAGAAATTATACGTTTCATTTTATCACTGCCTCCCCCTATTTATTACTTTATAGCTGCAAAGCCTTTTTCAAGATCTGCGATGATATCGTCTACATGCTCTGTACCGATCGAAAGACGGATCGTGCTCTCGAAAATACCGGATGCTTCAAGCTCTTCCTTGGAAAGCTGTGAATGAGTTGTTGAAGCGGGATGGATAACAAGAGACTTAACATCGGCAACGTTTGCAAGAAGTGAGAATATCTCAAGTGCATCGATAAACTTAAATGCTTCGGCTCTGCCGCCCTTGATATCGAAGGTGAAGATGGAACCGCCACCGTTCGGGAAGTATCTGTTGTAAAGTGCATTTTCGGGATGCTCGGGAAGCGAAGGATGATTAACCTTAGCTACCTGAGGATGGTTCTTTAAGAACTCAACAACCTTCTTTGTATTCTCAGCATGTCTTTCAAGACGAAGAGAAAGTGTCTCAATACCCTGTAATAATAAGAATGCGTTGAAAGGTGAAATAGCT
>JAGCCY010000048.1 GCA_017651385.1 Lachnospiraceae bacterium | reverse complement strand
TGCTTCGAAATACCTTTGCCATCAGCGGTTTAAGCCTTTTGTTCTCATGGTTCCCCATGATGTTCGCGGTATTTCTTAATGAGATCAAATGTGTTCCGTTCAAGAAATTCGTACAGACAGTTACAACGATCCCCAATTTCATAAGCTGGGTTCTTGTTTTTTCAATTGCATATTCGGTACTTAACAGTACAGGTGTTGTCAATACGGTACTCATGAACCTTCATGTTATTGACAGACCGATAGATTTCCTAAAGTCCACGGAGCATATCTACTTTAAGCAATGGCTGTGGCTTACGTGGAAGAATGCGGGATGGGCGGCGATCATGTATATAGCGGCCATCACCGGTATCGATGAGCAGATGATAGAAGCCGCCAAGGTGGACGGAGCAAGCCGTATGCAGGTTATACGGCACATTACAATACCGAGTATCTTACCCACTTATTTCGTTATCGTAATGCTCAACCTTGCGAACTTCCTTACAAACGGTATGGAGCAGTTCTATGTATTCCAGAACTCCTTCAACAAAGACTACATCCAGGTTCTAGACCTGTATGTATACAACCTGGCAATGGGCAGCGGCGGCTACTCACTTTCCGTAGCGGTCAGCATATTAAAGACCATCGTCAGCATCATACTTCTGACCCTCACAAACGGATTCTCGAAGCTTGTGCGCGGTGAAGGATTTATTTAAAGGGGGCACGGGTATGAAGAAGAACAAAGATTATGATCACATGCCTTCCAAGGTGCACTACAAGCGTTCCTTCGGAGATATATTGATAAGCGTAATCACATATATTGTGTATTCATTATTTGCTTTTGTTTGCGTTTATCCTTTTTACTACATTTTTATCAACTCAATAAGTTCAAATACCTTAAGCGATAAGGGTAAGATAATCTTCCTGCCGAAAGAGATCCATTTTACAAACTATGCTTCGGTCATGCATCTTGAAGGACTTTTCGATGCGGCGAAGATATCGCTTGCCAGAACAGCCATCGGTACATTGGTGGTGGTATTTACCTCAGCATTCTTGGGCTACATGTTTACAAGCAATAATATGTGGGGCAGAAAATTCTGGTACAGATTTATCGCAGCGACAATGTACTTTAACGCAGGTATCATCCCGCTTTACATTACAATGTCCAACCTTAAGCTTACGAACAACTTCTGGATATATGTGCTTCCTACAGCCATAAGCCCGTTCTACATGATCTTGTGTAAGACATTTATCGAGGCGACGCCGGGAGAGTTAAGGGAAGCGGCTGTCATAGACGGAGCCGGTACGTTAACGATCTTCTTCAGGATCATACTTCCGGTCATCAAGCCTATACTTGCCACCGTTGCGATATTTACGGCGGTAAACCAGTGGAACGCATTCCAGGATACGCTTATCTACATTACGGATAAGAAGTTAAATACACTTCAGTTCGTGCTTTATCAGTACATTACGCAGTCAAGTTCCATAAAGGCACTGTTAAACGGCAGTTCCTCATCGGCCAACATTGCGGCTTCCATGGCCAAGATGCAGACTGCAACATCGGTAAGAATGACAGTTACGATCGTGGTCGTAACCCCCATCTTACTTGTGTACCCTTTCTTCCAGAAATACTTTACAAAAGGTATCATGATCGGTGCTGTAAAGGGTTAACTTACATGATATTTAGCGGGCAACCGTTAGATATAAACACATTTTATTTTCATAATTCTTAAAGGAGGGTATTTATGAAAAAGAGAGTAGTTGCTTTATTACTTTCGATGGCAATGGTAGCGACCATGCTTACCGCCTGCGGCGATACCGCAGCTTCGGGAAGCGAAGGCACTCCCGCTGCTTCAACGCAGACGCAGACAACAACAGACAATTCTGATGGCGGCGCTGCAGCTTCATCCGATGAGCTCCTCACTATCGAGATCTATGACGAAGCCGCTAACTATCAGGGTACACAGACAGGTTGGTTTGCAAAAGTTGTTAAGGATCGTTTCAATATCGAACTTAACATCATTGCTCCTCAGGTTGCAGGTGATGCTGTATACCAGACCAGAACCGCTACAGGTAACCTCGGTGATATCGTAGTGCTTGACCCCACACACTTTAACGATTGTGTTAAGGCAGGTCTCATCAAAGATATTTCCGCAGAACTTAAGAACTGCAGCAACCTCATGGAATTTGAGGATCAGATCACAACCTACAATGCAGGTATCAACGATGAAGGAAAACTTTACGGTATTCCTTGTGAGATGGTAAATACATCTCCCACATCCTTCTCGGATGATGTTATCTATTCAAGCCCCATGCTTCGCTGGGATCTTTATAATTCGATCGGCGCTCCCGATATCGCAGACCTTGACGGTCTTCTTGATGTCATCAAGCAGATCCAGGACGCTAATCCTACCAACGCTGACGGAGACCCCGCTTACGGTTTCTCATTATGGCCCGATTGGGACAATAACGACGGTATGATCGGTATCGCAAACGTTGTTCAGCTTACCACATGGTACGGCGAAAAGATCAAAGGTTCCGCTATCCTTACAAAGGATGATACATTTGTGCCCCTTACAGATAAGAACGCTACATACTACAAGATGCTTAAGTTCTTATGGAAAGCAAACCAGATGGGTCTTGTTGATCCCGATTCCGGTTCTCAGAACTGGGATGCTGCATGTGCAAAGATGAGCTCCGGCCGTGTTTACACATTCTGGTACAGCTGGCAGGTTGGTTTCTGGAACACCCAGGACAGACTTGCAGACGGTACAGGTATGATCTTTATACCTGTTAAGGATCAGCTTTATTACACCACATCCGATACATATTATGGATCGGGACGTCTCTTCGGCGTAGGTTCTGGTGTTGATGGTGAAAAGTATTATCGTATAATGAAGTTCCTTGACTGGTATGCTTCACCCGAAGGATGTCAGTTCCAGCACAACGGTATCGAAGGATTCAACTATGAAGTAGGCGCTGACGGCAAGTTCTCTATCCTCAACGATAACGCTCTTATGGACAACCTTCCGGTTCCCGAAGAGTACGGCGGAGCAGGATACTCAGACGGTAACAACGCTATCAACCAGTGGATCGTAAGTGCACTTTCCACCAACCCCAACACAGGTGAACCTTACGGTAACACTCACTGGGCTTCATGGAAGGCAGCTACAGCTACAAAGACCAAGAATGAATGGTCAGACAGATTCGGCGTTGCAGAACCCGTTGACTGGATGAAGGCTAACAATGCACTTCTTGTAAGACCCAGCGTATCTGTTTCACTTCCCAGCGATACAGCTGATATCGAAGTAACCAGAAATCAGGTTGGTCAGGAAGTTAAGGACGCATCCTGGAGAATGATCTTTGCATCAAGCGAAGCTGAATTCGATTCAATGTGGGATACAATGGTTGAGAACCTTGACAGCCTTGGATTCCAGGATCTTTACAAGTTTGACGTAGATAAATACACGATCGAACTTGATGCTATCAAAGCAGCTAAGTAAGATTAATTCTTAGTTTTATAAGTAACCTTTTATCCGAAAGGTCCCACCGAAATCTTTCGGTGGGACTTTTCACATTTTTAGTGTATAATTTTTCCATACTTTTTATTGAAGGAGTCGGAGATGATAACGGTTAAAGAGATAGCCAAAATGTGCGATGTGTCACCAAGCACCGTGTCGAACATATTGAACGGAAAGAACAATATGACGGCAGAGACAAAAGAAAAAGTGCTTGCGTGCATCGAGGCAACAGGATACAGACCCAACTATTTTGCTCAGGGAATGCGTCGTCAGAACAATAAGACCATATGTATTATCGCAGAGGAGATCTGCCAGTTCTCCACTCCGCAGATTGTCGAATCCATAATGATGTATTGCGAGAAGAACGGATACAGGACCATATTCATTAATCTCGGCATGTACAATAAATGGGATAATAAGGGCATAAAGGTCGGTTCTCCGGATCTTATCGAAGAGAACACAAAGCCTGCGTTCCTGGAAGCTCAGGCTATCCGCGCGGACGGTGTCATATATGTGGCTGCCCACGGAAGAGCACTGGATGTCGTTCCGGAAAATTATGATATCCCGGTTATCTTTGCTTATGGTTTCTCGAAAGACAACAAATATAAATCCATAGTCATCGATGATGAAGAGAGCAGCAGGGTCTTAGTCGAATACCTTATCTCGATGGGACATAAGAAGATAGGTGTTGTAACAGGTACAAAGGAAAACTATCATACCATAGAGCGTCTTAAAGGTTTTAAGAATGCGCTTAAAGCACATGATATCAAGTACGATCCCCAAAACGTGATAAACGGTGACTGGCAGCGTGAAAGCGGATACAATGCCGCAAAAGAACTTATCAAAAAAGACATTACAGCCATATGGTGCATGAATGATGTAATGGCTTTGGGCGCTTATGATTATCTTATAGAAAACAACATAAAGATCGGCGAAGATATTTCCGTGATCGGATTTGATGACAGAGAGATCGCGGCATATGCATATCCCAAGCTTACCACAAGCGCGATCATGCTTGACGATATAGGTATCCTCTCCGCTAAAATGATCATAAATGAGATCGAAGACTCTTCCTACAGAAAAGAAAAAGTAGCTCCCACAAGAGTTGTTTGTAAATTTATCGAACGAAATTCCGTAAAGAAAATATAGGGTAATTAGATGAATAATTTGGACAGACCTTATACTCCCAAGAATTCGGAGTACAGATTTGATTCTTTTTCAAAAGATTCCGTTTTATTTAACAAAAAGAAAAACCATCTTCCCGCCATGGGCTGGAACAGCTGGAATGCTTTCTGAAGCGGCAACACCGAGGAACTTTCGAAGACTATGGCGGATCTTATCATAGAACTTGAGCTGGACAAGCTTGGGTATAAGTACATCGTAGTGGACGACGGCTGTTACAAACCCGTTCGTATCGACGGCAGAGTTTCCAACGAAGAAATTAAATTTCCGAACGGTTTCAGGGCGCTTTCCGACTATATCCATTCAAAAGGTCTTAAATTCGGCATGTACAATGATGTCGGCACAAATCTGTGCGCGGGTGCCGAAGTCGGAACATGCCTTCATGAGGATGTCGATGCCCAAAGTTATGTTGAATGGGGCGTTGACTTCATAAAAGTCGACAACTGTTATTATCCCTGGGATAATGCGACTTTTTCGAATGAGGCAAATGCAAGGTTTGTATATGCGCCAAACATTAAGTCTATTAGAGTTGAAGGCGATTCTTTTAAAGAAGAATATAAAGCGGTCGACGGGATTCTGTACGGAAAAGGAGCCGAGCTTAAGGACGATCATGTTACAGGCATCGGAACGCTTGACGGAACCGGCCCCGAAAATTCGCCGATAGGCGCATTGAGTTCGGAGTTAAGATTTAATATAAACGTACCGAAAACGGGTGAATACGATGTGTATGTCACCTATGCAACAGGGCAGGAGCCGGGAACAGGAAGCTGGCTTCAGCT
Source organism: Lachnospiraceae bacterium (assembly GCA_017651385.1). Classification (GTDB taxonomy): domain Bacteria; phylum Bacillota; class Clostridia; order Lachnospirales; family Lachnospiraceae; genus UBA1258. The sequence goes on along the minus strand of JAGCCY010000048.1, from coordinate 2,391 downwards.
TGCGACCGGTACAGGCGGCGATACCGTGTATTTTTACGATGATTTCCTTAAAGAGACACAGGACAGTTTATCATTTGCTGAATCCGAAGCCATTAAGGTTTCTTTTAAAGAAGGCGGCAATCTTTTAAGACTTATGAATCACCGCCGTCAGGAGAATACTTTATGTTCGTACGCAAAGCTTCTTGAAGCGTTTGGCAAGGCGGATCCCGATCATGATGTGATCCTTTCGATCTGCGAATGGGGAAAGACCCAGCCGCATATATGGGGCAAGAAGGTCGGCGATTCCTGGAGGACTCTTAACGACATTACTTTCTGGGTAGGCTCGGACGGAGATCCCGGAAAGGCAAAATGGCAGGACGATTATACTCCGAGTATCACTTCGCAATACAATAAGGCTGTCATCATGGATGAGTTCGCAGGCCTCGACAAGGGCTGGAACGATCCCGATATGCTCACGATCGGCATGAACGATCTTACCCTTGATATGTGCAAGACGCATATGATCATGTGGTGCATGATGAATGCTCCGCTCATGCTCGGACTTGACTTAAGAAGGGTCCAAAAAGGCGATGAACTTTATAAGATCATAGCCAATAAAGGTCTTATATATCTTAACCAGGATGCTCTGGGTATCCAGGCCAAGAGGGTTTATTGTTCTTTAGCGGAGAATGAGCCGGAGAAAGAATACATACGCGACATAAACCGCCTTGATATCCTTGCAAAGCCTTTATCGGACAACTCCGTAGCCGTTTCTTTTATCAATGTAAGTAATGAGAACAAGTCGGAAGTCAAAAGCATCGATGCAGAGACGATAGTTAGATACATCGGCGGTAAAATGCCCGATAAAGAAGCATTTTTAAATGCCGGGCAGTATAAGGTCATCGATCTTTGGACAGGAAATGAGAGTATAAATACATCAGGAAAGTTTGAAGCGGAAAGTTTAGATCCTGCCGACAGCTTATGTATCAAAGTTATCCCGATATGACAGATTTTGTAAAAAGAGAAGAGTTTATCTTAAAGTTATCCCGTAAGTATGAGGAATTTAAAGGTCTTAAGCCCGATGAGATATTCGATTCGGGCCTTAAAGACTTATGGCTTGAAAGCGAAGACCTTATCTTTCGGGATAAATTTTTGGAACGGAGAAATGCGGCAAGGATAGTGCATGAGTTTTTAAAGCGGGTGTTAAAAGAACCCGATGAAGATGATATAAGTGACGCAAAGAAGCTTAAAGACTTATACGACTGTCATGTATGCACCGCACATATTGCCCAGGTCTATACAAAAAGGATAATGGGCGAAAAAAAGAAAAATGTCTTCGGCCTTACAGATCATGTAAACAAGGCCGAAGCAACAGATATCGTTAATAAAGTATATTCAAAGGAGAACCGTGAAGAGCGGCAGAAAATATTATGTTAACTGCAATCAGACCATTGTCAGACACCATAACCGAAATTGAGAACAAGGGAAGATCGATCGTCTTTAAGTCCGAAGCGAGAACGATCTTTATGGAATTTAAAACCGAAAACATCGTTCATATAAAAGAAACGGTAAGAGACGATCTTAAACCGGTCGATAAACCCGGAGTCGTATATGATAAAGCCGTCGGCGATTATGAAATACTAAACGGCGAAAATGCCTATGCCGTGTATACAGGCAAAATACTTACAAAAGTTGATAAGGTAACGGGCCGCTTAAGCTTTTACGATGCTAAGGGCAGCCTTCTTTTTAAGGAACAAAGAAAGGCTTCTTTTGCCGAATATAAGACCTATCTTCTTACGGACAGCGAACAGGAGACCGAGGTCATAAAGACTCCCGACGGGGAAAAGACCATTATAAAGGATCCCCAAAAGGTGTATAACGGGGATTCTTATCACATTACATATTATCCCGTATTCGGCGACGAGGCTTTATACGGGCTCGGACAGCATGAGGAAGGCTTCGGTTCGTTAAGGGATAAGGTGATATACGTACACCAGGGCAACAGAAAGATCGCGATCCCGTTCATCGTGTCCACAAAAGGCTACGGCATCCTGTTTGACACCTACAGTCCTATGATATTCAACGATAACGCGGATGTTCCGTTCATATACCATGAATCGGCTCATGAGCTTGATTATTATGTGATAAACGGCGGAGATCCGGACGGCGCGGTAAGAGGGTACAGGACACTTACCGGAAAAGCCGCAATGCTTCCCAAATGGGCATACGGTTTTGTGCAGTCAAAAGAACGCTATGAGACTTCAAAGGAGTTGATCGATACCGTAAAAGAAGCAAGAAAACGTGATATAGGCATCGACTGTATAGTGCTTGACTGGATGTCTTGGGAAGACGGAAAGTGGGGACAGAAGACCTTTGACAAGAAGCGTTTTCCGGATGCCGGGAACATGGTAT
>JAGCCY010000047.1 GCA_017651385.1 Lachnospiraceae bacterium | reverse complement strand
GCTCGTCTACGCTTCGCTGCGACTCGCTACAGGGCTGCGCCCTATATTTAAACACACAAAAACAGCCCTTAACGTGTAAACACGCAAGGGCTGCTATTTGTATGTTTAAATGCAGTGCTTGGTTTAGTACATCCCTCCCATGCCGCCGGCACCGCCTGCGGGCATTGCGGGAGCGGGTTCTTTGATGGTTGCAACTGCGGATTCTGTTGTAAGGAAGGTACTTGCAACACTTGTAGCATTCTGAAGTGCTGTACGGGTTACCTTTGCAGGATCGAGGATACCTGCCTTGACCATATCAACATATTCTTCCTTGTAAGCATCAAAGCCGACACCGATCTTGGATTCACGAACCTTATTAACAACTACGGAGCCTTCAAGACCTGCGTTCTCTACGATGTGATAAAGAGGAGCTTCCATAGCCTTAAGAACGATGTTTGCACCGGTCTTCTCATCGCCGTCAAGTGTATCGGCAAGTTTAGCAACTTCCTTAGCTGCGTGAACGTATGCCGAACCACCACCGCAGATGATACCTTCTTCAACTGCTGCACGGGTTGCTGCAAGAGCATCTTCCATACGAAGCTTAGCTTCTTTCATCTCTGTCTCTGTTGCTGCACCTACACGGATAACTGCTACGCCGCCTGAAAGCTTTGCAAGTCTTTCCTGTAATTTTTCTTTATCGAAATCAGATGTTGTGGTCTCGATCTGACCCTTGATCTGAGCGATACGGGCGTTAACCTTTTCCTTGTCGCCGAGACCGTCAACGATAACGGTATTCTCTTTCTGAACCTTAACCGACTTAGCACGGCCGAGCATATCCATTGTTGCTTCTTTTAACTCAAGACCGAGCTCTGAGCTGATAACCTGGCCGCCTGTAAGGATAGCGATATCCTCAAGCATTGCCTTTCTTCTGTCGCCGTAGCCGGGAGCCTTAACAGCAACTACATTGAATGTACCTCTTAACTTGTTGACGATAAGAGTTGTAAGTGCTTCGCCTTCAACATCTTCCGCAACGATAAGAAGCTTTGCGCCTGCCTGAACGATCTGCTCAAGTAAGGGAAGGATCTCCTGAATGTTTGAGATCTTCTTGTCTGTGATAAGGATGTAAGGATCGTCAAGAACAGCTTCCATCTTATCCATATCTGTTGCCATATATGCTGAGATATAACCTCTGTCGAACTGCATACCTTTTACAAGTTCAAGTTCGGTCTCCATTGTCTTTGATTCTTCGATCGTGATAACGCCGTCACCGGAAACCGTATCCATAGCCTTTGCAACCATCTCGCCGACCTGATCGTCGCCTGCGGATATAGCTGCAACTCTTGCGATGTGCTCGCTTCCGTTAACCTTCTGTGCCATGCCCTTGATGGCTTCAACTGCCTTGTCGGTAGCCTTCTTCATACCCTTTCTTAAAACGATGGGGTTGGCACCTGCTGCAAGGTTCTTCATACCTTCGTTGATCATTGCCTGTGCAAGAACGGTAGCTGTTGTGGTACCGTCACCGGCAACATCGTTTGTCTTTGTTGCTACTTCTTTTACAAGCTGAGCACCCATGTTCTCGAATGCATCTTCAAGTTCGATCTCTTTTGCGATCGTAACACCGTCGTTTGTGATGAGCGGTGCACCGTAGCTCTTATCCAGAACCACGTTTCTACCTTTGGGTCCAAGTGTAACTCTTACCGTATCGGCAAGCTTATTGACACCGGCTTCAAGCGCTACTCTTGCGTCTGCGCCGTACTTAATTTCTTTTGCCATGACTGAATGCCTCCCTATTTAATGATTGCAAGTACATCGTTCTGCTTGCAGATAATATATTCTTCGTCATCAAGTTTAACTTCTGTTCCCGAATACTTTGAGAAAATAACGTTGTCGCCAACCTTAACTTCCATCTTAACTTCTTCGGTACCGGGGCCTACTGCTATAACTTCTGCCTGCTGGGGTTTCTCTTTATTCTGACCCGGTAATACGATACCGGACTTGGTGGTTTCTTCAGCCACTAACTGCTTTAATACGACTCTGTCGCCTAAGGGTACTAACTTCATGATACCGCCTCCTTCAAATTGTATTAGCACTCTTTTACCGCGAGTGCTAACCTACAAAAGATACAATAATATTTACCCGCTTCAATGTCAACAATTTCTTTATAAAAAAAGTATAAAAAAGAGGGTGCATATCACCCCGCGCACAAAAAACCGGCAGGCCAAAGAGCCTGCCGGTAATGTGAATCCAATATTAAGCCTGATTACTTATTTCGTAGCCGTTACGGTTGCACCGAAGTATGCCTTTAAGTATTCGGGTCCGAAGTACCAAATGTCGTTTGAAGAGTCCTTATCGTTATTCAATGTATTAACATTGTTAAATGCATTGATCGCTGTCTGGGAAGAAAGATCAACGGTATATTTGTTCTTTCCCTGCCAGAAGTTGTACTTAACCATTGAGCCCGAATTCATAAGCTTCTTGCAGATCTCAAACTCAAGTGTTCCGTCCGTATCGCCGGGTGCATCGATGTTAACATATCCGGTCTTATTGGATGAGGTTGACAGACGCTTGATCTCGTCTTTGTAACCTTGTTCCTTCTTGTCTGCATACGTAGGAGGAGCGGGCCATGAACCGCCATGATCTTTTACATACTGATTGATCTCTACATGATCAACGGCTCTTGTCTGGTCTTCCCAGTAATAATAGCTTTCAACATACCAGTTGCCGTTCGAGAAAGAAAGACCGGCTATATCGCAGGGAAGCACACCTTTTTCGATGACCTTTCCGCTTGTGATACCGGTGAAGTTCTTTGAAGAATCCCAGTTAAGATATCCTATATAGTTGCCCGACCAAGAAGTGAACCATGCGCCGTATGAACCGTCCGACTTCTGTGTGGGAGTGGCATCTACAAAGAAGGGAGCTCCGTCAGGGAACTTTCCTACATTAACATTTTCGTAAAGCTTATCAACAACTTTCTTTTCAAGTCCGTCGGCAAATGCCGTCTTGGGGAATGCGATAAACATAACGATCGCAAGTGCAAATGCGGCAAGGACAGTCATGATCTTTGATGATCTTGTCATTTTCATACCCTCTCTTTCATTGTAAAAGATCTTTGAAATAACAGATTCAACATTTGAATTATACAATATTATGTAAATC
>JAGCCY010000046.1 GCA_017651385.1 Lachnospiraceae bacterium | reverse complement strand
CATAATGGATCTTCCCGAGAGAAGGCTCGGCATATTTACTCTTACAAAGCTTATAAGATACCGCGGCGGGGAATTTGAAAAGCCGTATCTTTTAAAATTCAATTATTTTCTGGAAGTGTTTTTAAAAGGCGACGATCTTTTGTTTGATTCGATCCCGGGTTTTCCCAATCTGTACAGATGGAGCATATATCTTATCCCTGTCGGATTATTAAGAGAGATCATAAGACTGATACACGGAAACGTTAAAAGAAAATACAGTGCGGGGAGCATCGTGCTTCTTTGGTTTGTTTCGGTATTTATACTCGAAAACCTGATCTCGGTGGCTACATATACCGCAAATGCGATCTTCTTCTCGGCGGTATTCATGGCGGTAAGCGCCTTAGAGGGTGTTGTTTTACTGATAAAGAAGATCTTTGATAAGAACTTAAAGACCGTAAGATTTATCGTACCGGTGATCCCGGCGGTAACGGTCATACTTTATGCTATTGATGCTTTTGGATTTTTCGCTTATTATTACGGAGAATATACAAAGCAATCCTATCCTCAGGTATATTTCGGCAATGCGGTCTTTGATGCCTTTGAATATATAGAAAGCGACCCGGTCCTTTCGGCGAGGGAGACTTATACCGGGGAGGCGGCGATCTATTATCTTCTCGAAAGCGGAGCTTCGCCTCATGTTGTGGAGGATCCGGAGAATTTTACATACAATACGGCGGGAGTGATCGGAAAGTACCACTTCGGGGCGCTTCCCGATATAGAAGACGGTTGCAATTACGTTACCGCATACGGGAAATACGAAGAATATAAGGAAGAGCTGAGCGAAAGAGGTTTTGAGTCTGTTGAGTTTTCGGAATGTGAACTCTGGTATAAACGGTAATATTAGAAAGCAGGAAAAATATGTTTACATCTTTTATGATCAAGTATGCCGAAATAGGCATAAAGGGAAAAAACAGATATCTTTTTGAGGACGCCCTCATAAGACAGATCAAGTACGCACTTAAAAAGTGCGAGGGCGAATTTGTGATCACAAAGACTCCGGGCAGGATATATCTTGATGCGGAGACCGATTTTGATTATGACGACGTTCTTGAAAAACTTTCATGCGTGTTCGGTATCTGGGGGATCTGCCCTATAGTGAGAGTTCCCGTCTGTGAGCCCGAAGAACTGTACAAGGCATGTATCGACTATTTTGACAAGGTCTATCCCGACAAGAAAAAGACATTCAAGGTCTTCTCGCGCCGTTCCAATAAAAGTTATCCGCTTGATTCTATGGAATTGAATGCCGAGGTCGGTGCTGCACTTTTGGATGCTTTCCCCGAACTTTCCGTGGATGTGCACAATCCCGAGATCGTGCTTACGGTCGAAGTAAGAGACAGGATATACCTTTATTCTGAGATGATACCCGGTCCGGGCGGTATGCCTGTCGGTACAAACGGAAAAGGCATGCTTCTTCTTTCGGGAGGCATCGATTCTCCCGTATCGGGCTGGATGGTCGCAAAAAGAGGCCTTAAGATCGATGCGGTCTATTTCCACGCTCCGGCTTATACGAGTGAAAGAGCCAAGCAGAAGGTAGTGGATCTTGCCAAAAAGGTCTCAAGGTATACGGGACCGATCTATCTTCATGTGGTGAACTTTACGGAGATCCAGCTTGCTATATACGAAAACTGTCCGCACGATGAACTTACCATCATCATGCGAAGATATATGATGAGAATAGCGGAGATGATAGCAAAAGAAACCGAGTGCAATTGCCTTATTACCGGCGAGTCCATCGGCCAGGTCGCAAGCCAGACCACCCAGTCGCTTGCGGTCACCAATGAGGTATGTACGCTTCCGGTGTTCAGACCGCTTATCGCTTTTGATAAAGAAGATATAGTGAATATCTCAAAGAAGATAGATACCTATGAGACAAGTATCCTTCCGTTTGAGGACTGCTGTACGATCTTTGTGGCAAAGCATCCCGTCACAAAGCCCAATCTGAACGTTATCAAGAAACACGAGCAGGTACTTGAAGATACTATCGACGATATGATCCAAAGAGCAATGGATACGAAAGAACTTATAATAGCGACGGATACCGAATAAAAAAAGAACTGAAAAATTTAATTTTCAGTTCCCAAAGTACTTTTCGGTTGAAGTTGATCAAATTGTTAATAGTTTCTTTTATTCATCCCGGCAGCCTTAAGGCTGCCGGATGAAATATATCGCATTACATCATGTAAGGCTTGAGTACTTCAAGAACCTCTTCTGCATTGCCTTCGGCATGGATGTTTAAGTCGATGGGCTTGGAAAGATCAAGACTGAAGATACCCATAATGGACTTTGCGTCGATTACGTATCTGCCTGATACAAGATCAAAGTCATAATCAAATTTGGTAATATCGTTTACGAAAGATTTTACCTTGTCGATGGAATTTAAAGAAATCTGTACTGTTTTCATATTATTGTACCTCCTGATTTGTGAATCCTTTAAACTTCAACCTTCGCATTCATCATAAGGAAAACCTTTTCTTTT
>JAGCCY010000045.1 GCA_017651385.1 Lachnospiraceae bacterium | reverse complement strand
TGATGAACCTACATCTGATGAACCTACATCTGATGAACCTACACCTGATGAACCTACACCTGAAAATCCTACCCCGGATGAGCCTACTCCGAATGAGCCTACTCCCGATGAGCCCGAACCCGAGCTTATCCCTGCAGAGCCCGTTCCTACGGTTGATGAACCCGCACAGGAATTTGATAATCCTCCTGTAGCTGTAGTATCATTTGATGAAAACGGAGATCCTGTGATCACGCTTATCAATGATGAAGCAACAGCACTTGCAGCAGGTACACCCGATTCATTCTGGGCACTCATTAACTTACTTGCAGCGATCCTTGCGGTCGGAGCAATGATATGTGTACTCTTTAACAAGCTTCAGGCCAAGAAGAAAGAGGACGAAGAGGAAGACGAAACAGTTAAATTAAGTGATGAAGATCTTGAAGAAATAAATGCTGTAAAGAGACGCCAGAGCATATCGGCATTGATCGGTATTGTGGTAGCTGTAGCAAGTGTGGTTCTTCTGATCACCACTCAGGACTTCTCACAGCCTATGGCATATGTCGATAAGTGGACCATTCCTATGGTACTTATAACCTTCTGCGAACTCGGACTTTCCTATCTTGCTCTTAAGAAAAAGAAAAAGGAAAATGAGGCAAAAGAAGCAAAAGAAGAGACTAAATCAGAGTCATAATAAGCAATAACATTAATCTCCCGGTTCCTTAAGGAACTGGGAGATTTTTATATCCATTATTTCTCATATCTGATAAAATAAAGAAAAAGACTTCGGAGGGGATCATGAAGAAGGTTATTTTTAAATTGCTCGGAGCGGTAGTTGCCATTGTTGTGATATTCTATCTTGTTCTTTTGATCACCGCATGGATATAAGCCGGTAAAGGAGCATACATGACACAGAGAAAATTTAAGTTCATACTGCGTATGATCGTGATAGCGCTGGTGCTTGTGGGCATGCTTATCATATACATACTGGTAAACAGGTGGATCGAATCCAAAAACAAGGAGACGGTCATAACCCAGGGCATTGTCGATAAGGCTGAGTCATTATCGGGAGAGACCGTAAAAGAGGGCCTTCGCGAGATAGGCATACTCGATACCCAGGAATATTATTTCACTCATGTCGAGAAATATGACAGTTCCCGTGAGATCAACGGTTTTGAGATACCGTTTACCCAGAGTAACTTTGTGTACAGTTATGACGGAGTTATAACCGCAGGCATCGATTTTAACGATATCGATGTAGTATCGGATGATAACAGGAAGATAGTCACCGTCACGATCCCGCGGGCAAAGATCCACAGTTCATCGATAGATCCGGACAGTTTTAAACTGTATGATTCAAAGAACAGTATCTTTAATCCCGTTTCGGTAACAAACGTAACGGATTCTTTTGCCGCACTTTTAAAAGACGAAGAGGCTAAAGCCATAGAAAAAGGGATCCTCGATAAGGCGCAAAAGAATGCCGAAGATATGGTGGAGAATTTCGTGGAAGGCGTACTTCCCGATTATAAAGTCATAATCGCGACCGTAGAAGATACACAAAAATAACGTACAGGTTACAGGTGAGAGGAGAAGATATGAAGAAAATAATGATCACTATGACGATTCTTATGGGACTTATAATGAGTCTTGTACTTTCGCTGGTCAATACTGCTTTGAGCGGTCACTTTACATTGCCCGGCTTTCTTATTTCGTTTCTTGTATCTTTTGTGATATCTCTTATCATAGGTTTTTTGATCCCGGTCAAAAAACTCGGCGATGCATTCTGTAAAAAGCTTAACGCCGTTCAGGAAAGTCCCAAAGGGACCTTTTTAAGCGCAATCGTTTCGGATCTTATATATACAACGGTAATTACAGTTATAATGGTGGTGCTTATGGTCACAAATGCAAGAAAACAGATACCTGAAGAGGTGCTTTCGGCAGGGGGAGGCCCGTCGATCGCAAGGACGCTTCCGGTTTCTTTGATAGTAAGCCTGCTGGTGGGTTATATAGTGATAATCCTTGTGCAGCCGGTTCTTGTAAAGGCTCTGATCGGGAAAAATAAAATGAGCCGTCCGGCTCAATAGATGTTCGGACGGCCCAGGTAATAGCCCTGCATAAGCTGTATCGGAAGAGTGCGCAGATAATCGTACTCTTCTTTTGTTTCCACCCCTTCCGCGAGAGCGATTATATCATTGTTTCCGGTGTAATCAAGAATACGGTTTATCTTATCCTGTTTTATCTTATCCGCGTGTACGTTTGATACGAGGGATATGTCTATTTTGATAATGTTTGGATGGAACATCCTGATCCTTGCGGAATCCATAAGATCATCGGTACCGTAATCATCTATCGCGATAAGGGCGTTGAGATTTGATTTTGCAAACTCTTCCTGTTTGCGATGCCAGGAATATTCATCGAGTTTGGTGTATTCGAGCATTTCAAATACAGCTCTTCCGGCCATTCTTCCGTGGCTGAAGTTTCTCAGTTTCAAAGAATCTTCGACCGACATTGAAGCTTCGGGGAATGAGTTGATAAAGATCTTGCCCTCAAGACCTTTGTTTAAAAATTCGGCAACCGAATAAATTGCTGTAATTGTTTCGATGTCGTTTAACCTATCCTCTGATATGCAGTATTCAACGATATCCATCGGAGAAAACGGCGAGGGGCGCATTAAGGCTTCATGGCCGTAAACAGTGTTGTTTGTCACATCAAAAATAGGCTGGAAAGCATATTTTATAGACTCGGGATTGGCCAGGATATCGCTGATCTGCTGCTCTTTTTCGTTCATAGTATAAACTCCCTTTTCAGGGATTATAAAGTATATGGATTAATTGCAAATTAGCAACTATAATTATAAAAACTGTAATAAAGGGGGGACACGATCATGCCGGGACCCGGAGGGCCCATGAGGGGCGGATTTTTAACCGAAGAAGAAAAGGCCAATAAGCCTAAAGTCACACCGGAACTTCTAAAACGTATTTTTTCTTATCTTAAGCCGTACAAAAAGCAGTTTGTACTTATTTTGCTGTGTCTTATCGTATCGTCGGTGTTAAACCTTTTGCCTTCGGTCCTTACCGGTAAGATCATCGACGAAGGCCTTATAGCGAAGAAGATGGACTCGCTTGTTTTCTATATCGTTCTTTCACTATTGGTGACTTTTGGAGCCAATCTTATAGGTGTTGCGGAAAGCTACTTAAACACCTGGATCGCGCAGCATATCACTTTTGATATGCGAAATTCCATGTATCGCCATCTTCAGAAAATGTCACAGAGTTTTTTTACATCAAATAATCAGGGCGACATCATAACCCGTATGACAAGCGATATCGACGGTGTTAAAAGAATAATCACAGATACTTTCACATCGATCCTTTCAAATTCCATTACGCTTATCGCGGCGCTTGTACTCATGTTTCGTTCAAACCGGATCCTTGCGATCGTGGGTATCCTTGTGGTGCCGCTTTTTGTGATACCCACGCGTAAGGCCGGCAAGACACGGTGGTCACTTACCAGAGAATCACAGGAGTGCAACGATGAGGTAAACGGTATTTTAAACGAGACCCTTTCCGTAAGCGGACAGCTTCTGGTAAAGCTTTTCGGTAAGGAAGAGCATGAATATGAGCGTTATAAGACCGTCAACGAAAAGATGGTCAGACTGAACATAAAAGAAAGTATGGCCGGCCGCTGGTTTATGGTAGTGGTAAGAACATTTTCGAGTATCGGCCCCATGCTTTTGTACCTTGTGGGCGGAATCCTTATCATGAAATATGATTCTTCGATAACGGTCGGTGACATCACTGTAATGGTCGCACTCTTGGGAAAGATGTATATGCCGGTAAATCAGCTTTTGAATATCCAGGTTGAGTGGATAAGATCCATGGCGATGTTTACAAGAATATTTGAATACTATGATATGCCCGTATCCATTAAAGATCCCGAGAAGCCGTTAAAGCCCGAAAAAGAAGACGGCCGCGTGGAATTTAAGCATGTCAGCTTTTCATATAATCCCGAAAGGCAGATACTTAAGGATATTAGTTTTGAACTAAAGGCCGGCGACTGTATCGCTGTGGTGGGTCCGTCGGGATCGGGCAAGAGTACGCTTGTTAATCTGATCCCGCGTCTTTATGACGTAAATGCGGGAAGCGTTACGTTCGACGGCATCGATGTAAGAGATCTAAGCCTTGATTTTTTAAGAAAGAGCATCGGTATAGTAAGCCAGGAAACATACCTCTTTAACGGTTCCATCCGTGACAACCTTTTGTATGCAAAGCCCGATGCGACCGAGGAAGAGATGATAGATGCGTGTATCAAGGCCAATATATACGACTTTATTAAAAAGCAGGAAACCGGACTTGACACCATGGTCGGAAACCGCGGGCTTAAACTTTCTGGTGGTGAAAAGCAGCGTATATCCATTGCCCGCGTTCTTTTGAAAGATCCCGATCTTTTCATATTCGATGAAGCAACTTCCGCGCTTGATTCGATTTCCGAGAGAAAGATCCAGGATGCGATAGATCCGATCATCAATTCGCGCACAAGTATCCTTATAGCGCACAGGCTTTCCACGATCCTTGCGGCAGACAGGATCTTGGTCATAAAGGACGGAGTGATAGCGGAAAGCGGTACCCACGAAGAACTTGTGGGCGCAGGCGGTACTTATACGGAACTTTATGAGACTCAGTTTAAGACAGACAGGGACGGACAGGATCAAAAATGAGCAATATGTCGTTAAATTCCGACAAATATTAATAAATGGTTTTACTTTCTGAGTTATAATTTCTTTGTTATGATGCCCTAATAGGGTGTGATCGTGCGGAGAATTGTAAATGACAAAGAAAAATCTTTTAAAACTTATATTGTTCTTTGTTATAGCAACTGTAGTTATCGCAGTGGCTCAGATTGCATACTTGACTTATTCCGACTGGGAAAAAGAAAACAATCATGATGCGATCGTTGAGCTTGCGGATAACCAGATCACGTATGAGCCGGAAGTTCTTGACGACCAGCTTGCCATACTTGAGTCATGGACTTCCAAAAGAAACCTTTATGATGAAGACCGCGGAAGATTATACGAAAGAGAAAGCCTTCTCTATAAGATGAAGGGAGATATGGCAAATTACTCGCGTTCTCTGGGATCTGCCCTCTTTTATCTTGAAAAAAGTGATGATGTAAATTATACGGCCAATCTGGAACTCGATCTTGCCATGTTCTATGTTATAAACAGTAACTACGAATGTGCGCGGGATGCCATCGAGCAGATTGAAGTGATAACCGATGATTTTAATGATATTACCGATATTCAGGTGCTCAGCTACGCTCATCGTATGCGAGCGATCGTGGCCTCTTATTATAAAGACTATAAGAGTGCCGAGAAAGATCTTGCTACGGCAAGAGAAGTGCTTCGTACCGTTCCGGACGCACTTTATACGGAATCATACTATGCGATAATTGATGCAAATCTTGCCAAAATATATGTCCTTGAAGGCAGGAAAGTAGATGCAAGAGCAATCCTTTATAAGTACAAGGACAGTCCGCTTTTTACCCAACAGATCTATGCTTCCGTTATAGTAAGAGATTTTGTGATGCCTTACTATGAGGCCTCAATATACCTTGCACTTGAAGAAAACGGGGATGTCGGATCTTTGATCACCGAATATATGGATTATTGTGAGAAGTATGACTACATGGTAGCCGCACTTCAGACGGTCCTTTATATTTC
>JAGCCY010000044.1 GCA_017651385.1 Lachnospiraceae bacterium | reverse complement strand
CTGCCTACGAAGAACTCGGCTCATATGTGATCGAGGGAGGACAGACAATGAATCCTTCGGCCGCAGATTTTATCGAAAGCTTCCAAAAGGTCAATGCCGAAAATATATTTGTGCTTCCGAATAACGGAAATATCTTTATGGCCGCTTCACAGGCCGCAAAGATATATACCGCATCGGATGTAAGAGTCATACCCACAAAAACGATCGGAGACGGTTATGCGGTACTTTCGATGCTTTCTTTTGAAAGCGGCGATAACGACAGGATCGAGCATGAAATGAACGATGCAATGGAAGGTGTTGACACGATCGAGATCTCAAAGAGCATAAGAGATGCGCATACGGAAAGCCTTTCCATCAAAAAAGGAGATTTTATCGGGATCCTGGGTAAGGAGATACTTTCGGATGCCGATACAGCGGCCGATGCGGCAAAGAAAGCACTCGAACTTTCATCGATGGATGAAAAGTCCCTGGTCATAATCATTAAGGGAAAAGACGGAGAGGAAAAGGAAAGTAAAGAGATCTCCGAATATATAAAGTCAAAGTGGCCGCTTGTTGAGACCGTCGAAGCAAAAGGCGGTCAGGATATTTATGATTTTTATCTTGTTTTGGAGTAAAAGAAAATGGAATCAAGGTTTTGGGTCTCGCTGATCGTTATCGCGATCGTTTCATATCTTTTTGCCGGACTTAACGGTGCGATCATCGCATCAAAGCTTTTTCATCATGAGGATATAAGGACGAAAGGAAGCGGTAACCCCGGCTTTACCAATTATAAAAGGGTATACGGAAACGGTATCGTATCATGGTCGGTACTTCTTTTTGATGTGGGTAAGACTGCTCTTTGTGTCTGGCTTTCAGCCATGTATATGAAGGATACTTTTGATCTTTGGCATTTCGGAGCAGCTTTTTCGGGTCTTATGTGCATGCTGGGGCATTGTTTTCCGGTTTGGTACAGTCTTAAGGGCGGCAAGGCTTTTATGGCGGGCTTTGCCACGACATGGTTCGTGGACTGGCGTATGGCACTTATAGCCATGGTCGTATTCTTTACGGTCTTATATCTTTTAAGATATATGTCGGTTGCATCGTGCACGGCTTCCTTAACATGCCCGATAGTTCTTTATATACTGGGTCCCGAATCGTTTTCGGTATGGCTATTGTGTCTATTGTCTGCACTATTGGTAATAGTCAGACACAAAAGCAACTTCATAAAGCTCATGAACCATGAAGAGAGCACATTTTCCATTAAAAAAAGTTGATAAAGCATTATACAAATTGTTTGTAAATTATCGCCGATATGATATAATTACAGACGAGAATTGGGAATGGAAACAGATGGTCGTGGGATAAGTTTTTTCGTTTTCAGGGGGAATTATGGAAAAATTTATCGATTATCTGCATAAAGACAAGAATAATTATTTTCCTGTCTTTTTAATGAGCATAGCATGTATAGCGTTAAATCTTATCTTATCTTTTCTGGTGGGATTGATCAATGTTCCGATCTGGATGGACACTGTCGGGACTGTATTGGCTGCGGTCATCGGAGGCTATCTGCCGGGAATCTTCGTAGGATTTTTTACTAATCTCTGTCGTGGCATCACCGATTTTTCTTCAATCTATTACGGAGTTTTAAATGTACTTATAGCTGTGGCAGCTACTTTCATGTTTGAAAAAGGCTGGCTTAAGAAGGTGTACACCACAGTTTTGTTTATCATAGTTTTGACTTTGATAGGCGGCGGTCTGGGCGGTATACTTCCGTGGTTATTGTCGGGCTTTCCGACATCGGGATATTTTACGGATCTTGCATTTGATTGTCTCGATAAGACAATCACAGTCCTTCTTGTGCTTTTGATCATTAAGTTTTTGCCGGAGTCTTTAAAAAGCCGGCTGTATTTTTACGGTTGGCGTCAGACCCCTCTATCGGACGAAGATATTCAAAAAGTCAAGAAGATAAAGTGCAGATCGATATTCTTAAGATCGAGGATCATCCTTATTCTTTCCGTTGCGCTTGTTATCCTTGCCGCGGCCGCAACGACGATCAGTTTTGTCCTGTATCGTAATTCGATCATAGATGAGTATGCAAAGAATGCTCTTTCGGTCGCCAATCTTGCAAAGGAATATATCGATCCCGAGAAGATTGACGAATACATTAAACTCGGCGATTTTGCGGACGGATACAAAGAAACCGAAGAAAGACTCGAAATGATCAGAGAGTCTTCAAGGGAGATCGAGTATCTGTACGTATACAGGATCGAGCCCATAGGCTGCAGGGTCGTATTCGATCTTGATACTCCCGAACTTGAGGGAGCCAACCCGGGTGCTTTAATAGTATTTGACGATTCTTTTAAAAAATATCTTCCGAAACTGTTTGCGGGCGAGGAGATAGATCCTATAGTCACAAACGACACTTACGGGTGGCTGCTTACGGCATATACGCCTTTAAAGAACGCGGAAGGCGAATGCGTGGCTTATGTCGGAACGGATATTGCGATGTCCATTTTAGCCGAAAGCCAGTTGAGTTTCTTTACCCAGATGGTATTTTTATTCCTTGGCTTTGTAATACTTATCGTTGCCGTTGTGGTATGGTTCGTGGATTACTGTATCGTATATCCCATTGATTCGATCACTTTAAGGACCGCTGCATTTTTATATAATACGGATGAAGATCTTTCCGACAACGTTGAAAAGATCAGAAAGCTTGCGATCAATACCGGTGATGAGGTCGAAAACCTGTATTACGCTTTCCTTAAGATGACGGAAGATACGATGGAGCATGTCGAGGAGCTCGACAAAAAGACAAGGACGATCTCCGAAATGCAGAATGCACTTATCATGGTCTTGGCAGATATGGTAGAAAACCGTGATAAGAACACCGGACAGCATATCAAGAAGACAGCAGCATATGTGGAGATCATATTAAAGAAGATGCGTGAGATGGGCTTGCACGAAGATCTCCTTTCCGACAGATACATTGAAAATGTTGTAAAGTCCGCGCCGCTTCACGATATAGGAAAGATACGTGTATCCGACAATATCCTTTGTAAGCCGGGCAAGCTTACGGATGAAGAATATGAAAAGATGAAGCAGCATACTACCGCAGGCTATGAGGTAATAAGCCGAGTTATCGAGCAGGTTCCCGATTCGGGCTACCTTAATGAGGCAAAAGAACTGGCGCACTATCATCACGAAAAATGGAACGGAAAAGGATATCCGGACGGCATATCCGGAGAGAAGATCCCGTTATCTGCAAGAGTTATGGCCGTTGCCGATGTATTTGATGCTCTTGTATCGAAGCGTGTATATAAAGATGCCTTTCCGTTTGAAAAAGCTGTTGATATGATAAGACAGGATGCCGGAACGGCTTTCGATCCTGCTGTGGTGGAAGCATTTGAAAACGCCCTTGACGAAGTAAGGGCCGTTGCATCCGATGCAAACGATAAAAGAGACTAAACATAATGAGAGCCGCAGGTAAGACCGTTTAAGCGGCAGAAAGATCGGAGGGGGACAAATATGAAAGTAGGTATTTTAGGAGCGGGAAATATTGCCACAAGTATGGCAACAGCTATCAACGGGCTTGATGACAGCATAGAGCTCTATGCCGTTGCATCCCGTGATATGGCAAAGTCACAAGCTTTTGCCGATAAGTGGGGCGTTAAAGTCGCATACGGTTCATATGAGGATATGTTAAAAGACGACAAGGTCGATCTTGTGTATATTGCAACCCCTCATTCACACCATTATGCTCACGCAAAGTTATGTCTTGATCACGGTAAGAACACACTTATCGAAAAATCATTTACAGCGAATGCAAGGCAGGCTGAAGAGATCCTTGAGATCGCCGAAAAGAAAAACCTTCTTATGACTGAGGCGATCTGGACGAGATATATGCCCAGCCGCAAGCTTATCGAGGATCTTATAAGCTCGGGCATAATCGGTGAAGTAGCTACTGTATTTGCCGATCTTTCTTATCCGATATCACATATAAGACGTACTTACGATCCCGAACTTGCGGGCGGAGCACTCTTGGATCTCGGTGTATATTCGATCAATTTTGCTTCGATGTTTCTGGGGGATAAGGTAAAGAAGTTAAGCGGGACCTGCACATATTTTGACACGGGTGTCGATTCTTCGGACAGCATATGTATCGAATACGAAGGAAACATTCTTGCAAATCTTACGGCAAGTTTTCTTTCTCCGAGCGGAAGACTGGGTATGATCTGCGGATCCAAGGGATATATTACGGTTACCAACATAAATAATCCCGAAAAGATCGAAGTTTACGGTCCGGATCACAATCTTATCAAAGAAGCATTGGTACCTTCTCAGGTAAACGGTTACGAATATGAAGTTATCGCTTGCCAAAAGGCATTAAGTGAGGGTAGAATAGAATGCAACGAAATGCCTCATAAGGAAACGATAAGGATCATGAAACAGATGGATGAATTAAGAGCAATGTGGGGCATTAAATATCCGTTTGAATAAACAAAGATTTTTTAAAAAGGCCGCAGTGTCTTTCACTGCGGCTGTTTTTATATAATAATGGACTGCATTTTAGTTCATTATCAGGGTTCAGAGGTTAAGGTTATGGGAAAAGAAAGCGCGGGTGAGGCTTCACCCAAAAAGGACAAGCTGTCGTTTAAACAGGTTGCCGGAAACAATATCTTCGCCGTCAGACTTGGCGGGTCTATAAGCAGATCCATCGTGATCAATTCGTTTTTTTCCATGCTTACGGGCTATTTTGAGTGGGTATTTTTTGACGGTATCTTTATGAAAAGAGTAATAGGCGGACTCGATGCGGGAGAGGATTATAAGACCATCCTTATCTTCATCGGGTTAAGCGGTCTGTTCTTTTTTATCTCGAACGCATACTATCAGTATTGCGAAAATGTCGTTTTTCCGCTTGAAAGAACGAAACTCTACGGCGGTATTTATTCAAAACTCTACAGAAAGGCAGCAAATGTTGACCTTAAATGTTATGAGGATCCCGATTTTTATAACCGCTATACCATGGCTATCGACGGAGCGGATATAAAGGTTGCCGATATCATAAAGAATTTCTGGGGCGTTATCGTCGGTGCTGCGGCTACGGCATATGTATTTAAGCTTATGTTTGATATAGATAAGCTTTCGGTCCTCTTTATAATCTTCCCGCTTATCGGTAATTTCGTGTTCGCAAACCTTAAAAACAAAGCGGAATTTAAGCGCTATAAGGAACAGGCTCCGAACGAAAAGGTCATAAACTATGTAAGCCGTATGATGTACCTTCCGGACGGCGCTAAGGAGATCAGGCTTTCCAACATCTTTTCCATCATGAAAAGACAGTTCAGGGATGCCACAAAGAGTAATGTCAAAGTTGCGAAAAAATATTCTTTTGTAAATATGCATCTTAATTTCTGGCGTATCACTTTTACGTTTACCGCCATATTTGAAGGCGTTCTTTTATATGCCTCATACAGGGCCGGCGTAAAGGGTTCGATATCGCTTGCACAGCTTACCATCATGTCAAGCCTTATGGTCGCTTCGACATGGATACTCATAGGCCTTTTCGATTCGATAATGGCACTTAACAAAAACGGCATATTTATCAATAATCTCAGAGGTTTCCTTGAATATAAGGAGGAGATCCCCGAGGATCTTGACGGCGATATTCCGTCGGGTGAATTTGAAAGTATCGAGTTTAGGAACGTTTCTTTTTCATATAAGGACGAAAGGACGATCAAAGATCTTTCTTTTAAGATAAATAAAGACGAGATCGCGGCTTTGGTAGGCCATAACGGAGCGGGCAAAACAACGATAATAAAGCTTATGCTCCGCCTTTACGATCCAAACGAAGGTATGATCTTATATAACGGTCGGGATATAAAGACCTACAATCTTCATGCCTACAGAGAGATCTTTGCGACGACTTTCCAGGATTTTAAGATATTCGGCATGACGATAAAAGAAAACATCCTCATGGGAAGACATTTTGACAATGAGGATGAAGCCGTCATAAGAGCTTTAAAGCGTGCGGGTGTGTACGATAAGGTCGTAACGCTTAAAGACGGTATAAATACCATGATGACCAAAGAGTTTGACGAGGAAGGTGCGGTATTATCGGGAGGCGAGAGCCAGAAGCTTGCGGTTGCGAGGACATTCCTTAAGGAATCGCCGGTCAAGATATTTGACGAGCCCTCAAGTGCGCTCGATCCGATAGCCGAATACGAACTTTTTAAGAATATCATGAAAGAGGGCAAGGACCATACGATGCTCTTTATCTCTCACAGACTTTCTTCGGTAAAAAACTGTGACAAGGTCTTTATGCTTGAAAAAGGGCGCCTTATAGAAGAAGGTTCGCATGAAGAGCTTATGAAGCTTGACGGGCAGTATGCGAAGATGTACCGCCGTCAGGCCATGAATTATCTCTCGATCGAGGAAGAAGGGGAGGTGATCGTATGAATAAGCAGGATAAAGCTAAGACAAAACAGTCTTTTAAAACGGTTGTGTCCAACAACTGGTTCATGATGAAGCTTATGCTCAAGGCAGCCCCTTCATACCTTATATTCTACGGTCTCGATGCCATGAGGAACCAGGTTTCGATATTCTTTGAGCATACGGTCCTGATCGGTTATGTTCTTGAAGCCGCGGAATTTCACTATCCGTTTAAGCGCGTGGCTTTTGTGGTCCTTATGATGGCGGGGCTCATAAGCCTTGGCATGGTATTTACCGTTATAGCAAGCGACTTTGTGGGCGAGACGAGAAGACCCATTGTGCGGGAGCGGGTAAGGATGCTTTTGTATGAAAAGGTTAAGGATATCGATCTTGAATGCTACGACGATCCTGAATTTTACAACAACCAGGTGCTTGCGCTTTCCGAGATAGACAAACAGATCGAAAGAATGGTTTCTTTTGTGCAGAATACCGTTTCGGGCATAACCGTATTTGTATCGACGGGTATCTATTTCCTTATGAAGGATAAGTTCTCGATTATATTTGCGGTGGTCTCTTTTGTGCTTGCTTTTGTGTTTAATCAGATATTCAACAAGCTTTCGTATCTTCTCCGTATTGAGAGAAATCCCGACGAAAGAAAGAGAAGCTATGTGAACAGAGTATTCTATTTAAACGATTATGCCAAAGAGATAAGGCTTAATCCGGGCGTTTCGGATATTTTGATGGACAGGTTTAAACAGGCCAACGACAATGTCTATAAAACAGAGAAGAAATATGCAAAAAAACGGTTCTTTGCACGCTTTATGGCTCAGCATGTTTCAAACAATCTGTTCAGCGACGTTTTCTATATAGGTTATCTTGTCATAAAAGCCGCCGCATTTAACGCTTTAAGCCTAAGCTCGGTCGCTATACTCTACAATTCTTTCGGACG
>JAGCCY010000003.1 GCA_017651385.1 Lachnospiraceae bacterium | reverse complement strand
CACTTCTGTCAACAGAGTGGACAGTGTATATTCCAGACTGTCCGGCTCTCTATATCCAAGACTGATCGTCATGGAGCCCTGGGGATCCCCATCGATCAATAGAACCTTGTTGCCCTCTGCAGCCAGTCCGATCCCAAGATTTACAGCTGTAGTGGTCTTTCCGACACCGCCTTTTTGATTTGCAACTGCGATAACCTTACACATGATCTTTGCCCTCCTTAGTTACTTTCCGGATCGCCGTACATTACTTCAATGTACTCATCTAACTTTTCAGTATTCACAAGACAGATACGCTTGATGCGATATACTGCCTTAGCTTCATTTGCAAGATCCATAAAAGAGTGGATCCCCATAGAATAAAGGATCGCGCCCTCATCATATCTGACCCATTTCTTCTTGCCGTTTTTGAACTGTGCCTTGTAATTATCCAGTCTCTCCTGTTTACGGGGATCTTTTGATCTTCCTCTTTCCATATCACATTTCTCCTTCCGCGCCTTCGCAATTGTTTTCCAGATACATTTCGATCAACTCCAGATCGATGACCACGTTCTTCTTAATACGGATATTCGCCCCAGCTTCTTTTGCCAGTTTCACGAATGAGTAATAGTTCATGGAATACATCCGTGCTCCCTGGGCATAGGAAACAAAGTTCCGCTTCTTCTCATCTATGAACCGGTCAAGATCCGGTCCTCTTCTTAATGTCCGAAGAAGTTCCTTTTTTCTTTCTTCTTCCCGCTCTTCCTTTGATCTTTTCGCCATGATCATGAGCCTCCTTTCGAATGAAAAATGTTTACAAGTTGCCCCAAGCACGAAAAAAGGCACCTACTCTAGATTTCTCTAAAGTAAGTGCCTGTGAAACCATCCAAAAGCTGTCCTCTGGATAATTTACCTGTTTAGTTTCAGCCAAATCCGTGCTCTACATCACGTTCCGTGACGATGCACGAAGCATTTTTCCACTCTTACATGAGGCTTCAAGAGACCTCACTTTTCGGCTCAGAAAACGCGACTTTTTGCGTCTACATGCCGTTGTCCATACTTGTCCGTAGTGTGACGAAGCGTGACAAGGAATGACAAGGAGCGACGAAATTATAGACTTTTTAACGTCGGGAACAGAAGAACATCTCTTATCGCCGGACTGTTGGTAAGAAGCATTACGAGTCTGTCTATACCGTAGCCGATACCGCCTGTGGGAGGCATACCGATCTCAAGTGCGTTTAAGAAGTCTTCATCTGTGTGGTTGGCTTCTTCATCGCCTGCGTCGGCAAGCGCATCCTGTGCCTTGAAACGTTCGCGCTGGTCGATGGGATCGTTAAGTTCGGAATATGCGTTACACATCTCCCAGCCGTTTATAAAGAGTTCGAAACGCTCCACATAGCCTTCCTTATCGGGCTTCTTCTTGGTAAGCGGAGATATCTCGATCGGGTGATCCATTACAAATGTGGGCTGTACCATGTGCTCCTCACAGAATTCCTCGAAGAAGAGATTTAAAATATCACCCTTCTTGTGATGATCTTCATATTCGACGTGCTTCTCATCGGCTGCCTTCTTGGCCTCAGCATCGTCTTTGATCGCGTCAAAGTCAACACCGGAATACTTTTTAACTGCTTCGGTCATAGTGATGCGCTCAAAAGGCTTTCCGAAGTCAAGTTCGATATCACCATACATAAACTTCGTGGTACCGAGAACCTCCTGTGCCACATATCTGAACATATTCTCGGTTAAGTCCATCATTCCGAAGTAATCGGTGTATGCCTGATAAAGCTCCATAAGAGTGAACTCGGGGTTGTGTCTTGTATCAAGACCCTCGTTTCTGAATACACGGCCGATCTCGTAAACTCTTTCAAGACCGCCCACGATAAGTCTCTTTAAGTAAAGTTCCAAAGAAATTCGAAGCTTTAAGTCCTCGTCAAGTGCATTGAAATGCGTCTCGAACGGCCTTGCTGCGGCACCGCCCGCATTGGATACGAGCATGGGAGTCTCAACCTCCATAAAGTTCTGCTCCGTAAGGTACTTACGGATCGAAGCGATTATCTTGGAACGCTTTATAAATGTGTCCTTAACTTCCTCATTCATGATGAGGTCAACGTATCTCTGACGGTATCTTACGTCTGTATTGGTAAGTCCGTGATATTTTTCGGGAAGGATCTGAAGCGACTTTGAAAGAAGGATCACCGAATCCGCATGGATGGAGATCTCACCCATCTGTGTGCGGAACACAAAACCCTTAACACCTACGATATCGCCGATATCGAACTTCTTAAAGCCTGCATATGCCTCTTCTCCGAGAAGATCCCTGCTTACATATAACTGAATGTTTCCCTTTAAGTCCTGTAAATTGGCAAAAGAAGCTTTACCCATTACTCTCTTGCTCATAAGTCTTCCCGCAAGAGAAACCTCGATGGGCTGTGCATCCATGATGGCACGTCTTTCTTCGTAATCAGCCTTGACCTTTGCTCTCGCTTCCGCTTCATCCAGTCCTTCGGTATCGACCGGCTTTGTGTCTTTAAGGAGCTTTGCCTCAAGCTCGCTGTAAAGAGCCTTGGCATCATCGGTATGATGAGTCTGGTCATATTTGGTGATCACAAAAGGATCGTTTCCCGCTTCCTGAAGTGCGGAAAGTTTTTCGCGTCTTACCTTTAAAAGCTGATTAATGTCCTGAACGGGCGCCTGGTTATTTTCGTTTGCCATATTTCTCTCCTCATTGTTTTAAAAAAGGGCACTTCATTGTATGAGGCGCCCCTTTGAATATTCAATATTATTCCCGATACTCATCAGTCATTTGACTTATCGATCGCGAGTACCTTGTACTTGATATCGCCGCCATCGGTCGAAACGGTAACAGTCTTACCCTTCTTGG
The DNA here is from genome assembly GCA_017651385.1 of Lachnospiraceae bacterium. Lineage (GTDB taxonomy): Bacteria > Bacillota > Clostridia > Lachnospirales > Lachnospiraceae > UBA1258. The sequence continues at coordinate 3,514 of JAGCCY010000003.1, read as the reverse complement.
CACCGATCAAAGCTCTGCCGACAGGTGACTCATTGGAAATCTTACCCTTTAAGCTGTCAGCCTCACTTGAGCCTACGATCTTATATTCAAGCTCTTCATTATATTCAAGGTCCTTTATCTTAACGCGGCAGCCTACGCTTACTACTGTTGTATCTACTTCGTCTTCGTCGACTACTTCAACGTTTTTAAGGATTTTCTCTAATTCTTCGATCCTTGCTTCGATATCTCTCTGCTCGTCTTTGGCTGCATCGTATTCGGCATTTTCGGAAAGGTCGCCGAGTTCTCTTGCTTCTTTGATCTTCTGGGCAACTTCCTTACGTCTTACAACCTTTAACTCTTCGAGTTCGTCCTCGTATGCTTTAACACCCGAGTAGGTGAGAATGTTCTTTTTTGCTTCCATTTTTACTATCCCTTTCGTCAGACGTTTTCAATAACGCCATTTCAACTTGTGTATTATAAACACATCTTTAATAAAGTGTCAAGGAGTATGAACAGATTTTAGGTCAAAACGAAATTTTTTCCACAACTTTTAAAAGTTCGTCCATTGTGGTCATCTCGTTTATCCTTTTTCTTAATCCTGCTGCCCCCGTAAAACCCTTTAAATACCACGAAAGGTGCTTTCGCATCTCTCTTATGCCAATGTACTCACCCTTATATTCAAGCATCATTTTTGCATGTTCTTTTATGGTGCTTTTCACTTCTTCGGCCGTTGGCGGCTTGTATTGCGTACCCGATAAATAGGCATTGATCTCTCTGAACACAAAAGGATTGCCTTCGGCCGCCCTTCCCACCATGACCGCATCGCAGCCGGTCTCGTCAAACATTTTCTTTGCACTTTCGCCGTTCGTGACATCTCCGTTTCCTATAACGGGGATCGAGACCGCTTCTTTTACCTCTTTAATGATCGACCAGTCCGCGGGACCCGAGTAATACTGCTCCCTCGTGCGTCCGTGGACCGCAACGGCTTTGGCACCGCCCGCTTCTGCGGCCTTTGCTATCTCAACCGCATTCACATGCTTTTCGTCAAAGCCTTTCCGGATCTTTACGGTGACAGGCTTTGATATGGCATTTGAGATTTCGCTTACTATTTCATATACAAGACCGGGGTCTTTCATGAGCGCCGAACCTTCATGATTATTGACCACCTTCGGGACCGGACACCCCATGTTTATATCCAGTATCGAAAAAGGCCTCTCTTCGATCCGCTTGGCTATTTCGGCCATGAGTTTAGGCTCGCTTCCGAAAAGCTGAAGCGATACGGGTCCCTCGTCGGGATGGATGGAAAGAAGGCTCTCCGTGTTCTTATTATTATAATGAACAGCCTTTGCCGATATCATCTCCATGCACACAAGACCCGCGCCCTCCCTGTGGCACAGCAAGCGAAATGGCAGGTCTGAAACCCCTGCCATCGGCGCTAAGAATATGTTGTTTGAAAGTTCAACGTTTCCTATCTTCATTACTTCTTTACATTCTTATCATAGATAAACTTAAGACCGTCAAGTGTAAGACCCGGATCGTAGCAGTCGATCATGTCTGTCTCCTCGGAGATAAGCCGTCCGAGCCCGCCGGTGGATACCACCTTAAGATCCTCTATCCCGCTCTCTTCTTTGACCTTTTTGATAATGTACTCCGTCTGGCCTATCTGACCGTACACAAGGCCTGCCTGCATTGAGGAGATCGTCTCCTGCGCAAGTATCGACTTAGGCTTCTTGATCTCTACCTCGGGAAGCTTTGCCGTATCGTTCCAGAGTGCCTTTGCGGATATCCTTATACCGGGTGCGGTAATACCTGCCGCGAATTCCCCGTCTTTGGTGATAAGATCATATGTGGTCGCGGTTCCGAAATCAAGCACAAGTATCGGACCGCCGTACTTTTCATATGCTCCGACCGCATCCACGATCCTGTCGGCTCCGATCTCACGCGGATTGTCGGTAATGATCTTAATGCCTGTCTTGGTACCGGGACCCACTACCATAGGTTTTTGCTTTATGTATCTTGAGACACCGCCGGTCAATGCGTGCATGAGATTGGGCACAACACTTGCGATAATGGCGCCGTCGATATCTTCGACATTGATGTCATTATTGGAAAGTATGCCTTTTATCATCATCCCGTATTCATCACTTGTACGCGTCTCACCCGACATCATACGAAATGTGGTGACAAGCTTATCTTTTTTATAGACTCCGAAAGTAATATTTGTATTTCCTACATCTATAACAAGTATCATTCTTCTTCCTCTAACATATCGGCTATATTTTCTTTTAACACAAATGCTCTGTAGAAAAGGCTCAGCGATTCAAAAAGTTCCTGCCTCGTGGCGCGGACCTTGCTTACCAAAAGTCCCGCGGCGATCTCATCGTAAAGACAGTCTTCATCCGAAGCCTGGGTCATTAATTTAAGCTCGCCCTCTTCATCGAAGCCGATCGTAAATATCCCTCCGACTTCTTCGGTGAAAAGAACACAGATTATATGAAGCTCATTCTTGAGGGACTCAGGGATCTTATCAAAAACAGGATTAAAATAGTACTTTTCTTCGTAGGCATTTGCTCCGCATACAACAACTTCTTCCATTAATTAAACTCCTCGGAAAGCGTTGCGGCCATAACAGCCTTGATCGTATGCATTCTGTTTTCGGCCTCATCGAATACAAGACTCTTATCCGATTCGAATACCTCGTCGGTAACTTCCATCTCGGTACGGTTGAACTTCTCACCCATTTCCTTACCGATCTGGGTCTTTAAGTCGTGATAAGCGGGCAGGCAGTGTAAAAATACCGCTTTTTCGCCTGCATTATCCATGATCGCCTTGTTGACCTGATAAGGTGAAAGAGCTCTTATACGTTCATCCCATACCGCTACGGGCTCACCCATTGAAACCCATACATCGGTATATACGACATCGACGCCCTTTGTGCCTTCCATCGCATCTTCGGTAAGACGTATGCTTCCGCCCGTGGTCTTTGCTATCTCCTCACAGGTCTTTACAAGTTCCGGATCCGGGAAATAGTTTTTATTGGAGCACGCCGTAAAGTGCATACCCATCTTTGCACATGTCACCATCAGCGAATTGGCCATGTTGTAGCGGGCATCACCCATATATGTAAGCTTTATGCCCTTTGTATGCCCGAAATGTTCCTGAATGGTAAGAAGATCCGCAAGCATCTGAGTAGGATGGAACTCATTGGTAAGTCCGTTCCAAACCGGGACCGATGCATACTGCGCAAGTTCTTCGACTATGGACTGGTCAAAACCTCTGTACTCTATACCGTCAAACATACGGCTTAAAACTCTTGCCGTATCAGCAATACTCTCCTTTTTACCTATCTGTGAGCTGGCCGGCTCAAGATATGTGGAACCCATACCGAGATCGTTGGCCGCAACTTCAAAAGAACAACGCGTTCGCGTTGAAGTCTTTTCAAAAATTATTGCGATGTTTTTATTTGGAAAAAGCTTATGATTTTGCCCAGCCTTCTTAAGTTCCTTAAATTTCTTAGCTGTAGCCAACATGTAAT
>JAGCCY010000043.1 GCA_017651385.1 Lachnospiraceae bacterium | reverse complement strand
GTCATGGCGTCGTGAGCAAGACGGATATTTTCAAGTTCAAGCGTATTCATCTTCTTACGTATATCAAGATAGATCGAATTGTTCCTGAAGCTGTCCTCATCGCGTTCTTTGGTGTATTTGTAATAATCTTCGAGCGCTTTATTGTACAGTCCGATATTTCCGATCTTCTTATAATATGAGACAAGCATATCCGCATAAATAACTTTAAGATATGCAACATCCGTCTTCTTTATGACCGGAGCTATAATGGAAATGATATCCTTTATGGGCTCGAATACTTCTATCTGCATCAGATATTTACAGGAATCCACCAGGGCACCCGTAGACATAAGACTCTTGTTGTTGGATCTTACGTATCCTTCAAACTCGTCTATCTGCATATTTCTTTCTGTTATATTGCCTTCCTTGTGGGCAAGAAGTATCCTGAAATTATAATATCCGGTTCCCGCATATATCTTTAAATATCCGTCGTTCTTTTCAAATATATCGACAAGTCTTTCACGGCATTTTTGAGCATTTTTAATATCGTTGATCTCAAGATAGATAAGACCCATATATGTAAGCGACATTATCAGAATGTTGGGCCTCATGCCGCCCGGAGTCCTTCGTGCAACCCTCTGGGCATATTTGATATATTTTAAAGCGCTCCTGAATTCATTGAAATATAAATGATTGACCCCGATATTATATAAGATCGGTGCGATCCTGCCCGGAAAGTTTTCTTCCGCACCGGGAATGGATACTGCGGTCATAAAATAATCAAGACTTGCATGAAACTCGCCGCGAATTGATGCCGCAACTCCGAAAAGATTATAAGATCGTATAAGATATTCTATATTTCCGACCTGTTTAAGATAAGGGATCGCATATGCAAGATAATCCGAAAATTTATTGATGTTCTTCTTGTCATGGACATTATAAGAAGCATCGGCCATGTAGAAATATGCAATGCCGATAAGTTCGGGATTGTTTCGTTCTTTGGCCAACTTAAGAAATGCTCTGCAGTGTGTGATTTTAGAAGCATACGCTCTCTGCTCACTTTCAAGCCTTTCAAGCGATGTCCTTACAGAGTCATCAAATTTGCAAAAATCCATTAAAATTCCCTAAAATTCCCTTTTATTATTTACCCCTGTAACCCCAAACCGGATTTAATCGTAATCTTCGCGGCTCAATACTATTCCGTCATCTTTTTTGGGTGCTTCTTTTATAATGATCTTTCCCGAGGATTTGATATTATTTTTACCAAAGCCAAAAAGAAGCCCGATGATAAATCCGATCAGGACACCGCAGCTGATGCCCAGGATCAGTTCTCTTTTGGTTATCTCGGCACTTTCTTTTATGCTTTCCAAAAATTCATACATGACTGTTTCCTCCGATTGAATAATTTGTACATATATTCCTGATTTTGTATATACAATTTTATTATAAGATACCTTGAAAAACAAGTCCAAAACTGATATAAAAATACACAGTGTACGTGGGAAACGGGTGAGACTCCCGTACGGGCCCGCCGCCGTGAAATGCATAAAGTGTTTTCCTTGCCCGTGCCGCAACACGGGGACATGTCATTGGGTTTTTACCTGAGAAGGCGGAAAACATGCATACAGTCGAAATACCCGGCACTTATATACAAGGCTTCATATGTCTGCGAGCACCGGACGAAGCCGATTCTTTTAAAACCATATTGATAAGGAGACTTAAATCATGAAGACAATCAATGTTTTAAAGCGTCTTTCTTTACTCCTTGTATGCGTGGTATTTGCGGGTTCCATGCTTACAGCTTGCGGTAAAGCAAAGGCAGACAGCAACACAAAAGGAAGCGGTAATACCGAGTTTACCTTCGTTGTTGTTGACGCAGACGGTAACCAGACCGATTTTAAGATCAAGACCGATGCAAAGACTGTTGGCGAAGCTTTGCTTGCCGAAGGTCTTATAGCAGGTGATGACAGTGAATACGGACTTTACGTAAAGACTGTTAACGGTATTACCGTAGACTACGATACCGACGGAAAGTACTGGGCTTTCTACATCGACGGAGAATATGCCATGACAGGTGTTGATTCTACCGATGTTGTTGCAGGCTCAACTTATATGTTCAAGGTAGAGTAATTTGGAGAAAAGATCTCTTCTTACCGTAAGAGAGATCGTAATATTCGGACTTTTGGGCGGAGTAATGTATGCCTCGAAGCTTTTGATGGAATTTCTTCCGAATGTTCATCTGATCGGAGTTTTCATCGTGGCATTGACGGTCGTATACAGATACAAAGCCCTGTTTCCGATATATGTGTTCATTTTTCTTACGGGGCTGTTTAACGGCTTTTCCATGTGGTGGCTTCCGTATCTTTATATCTGGGATTTTCTGTGGCTGTTTACAATGCTTTTGCCAAAGAAAATGAATAAATATGTCGCGCCTTTTGTGTATATGGCTGTTTGTTCGCTTCACGGATTTTTATACGGAACCTTATATGCTCCCGCCCAGGCTTTGATGTTCGGGCTTAATCTTAAGGGGACGATCGCATGGATAATTGCCGGTCTTCCGTGGGACGCAGTTCACGGTATCAGCAATTTTGTCTGCGGAATATTGATAACGCCTTTGATCAAGGTGATCAGACTATGCGAAAAAAATTTTAACGGGTAAGTTCAAAAGAACCTGCCCGTTAATTTTTTTGCATATGTTAATTTTTGAAACTGTGGATCGGTGCGGGAATACGGCCTTTTCTGCTTATAAAATCATCGCAGGAATAAGGGTTGACCGGCATTACCGGGGCATCTCCGAACAGACCGCCCATTTTAATGACGTCTCCGACCTTCTTGCCTATCGCAGGCATGAGTCTTACGGCGGTGGTCTTCTGATTTACCATACCTATCGCCATCTCATCGGCTATAATACCGGCAATGGTCGTATCCTTTGTGTCACCGGGGATTGCGATCATATCAAGACCGACCGAGCATACACAGGTCATCGCTTCAAGCTTTTCAAGTGTGAGTGCATTGGCATTTACCGCATTTATCATACCCCGGTCTTCGGAAACGGGAATAAATGCACCCGAAAGTCCGCCCACATATGATGAAGCCATAACACCGCCCTTTTTAACCTGATCGTTTAAGAGTGCAAGTGCTGCAGTGGTACCCGGTGCACCTGCATACTCAAGCCCGATCTCGCAAAGGATATCCGCAACGGAATCACCTACCGCGGGAGTCGGAGCCAAAGAAAGATCCACGATACCGAAAGGAACATTAAGCCTTCTCGAAGCTTCCCTTGCAACAAGCTGTCCTACTCTTGTAACCTTAAAAGCCGTCTTCTTGATGGTCTCGCAAAGAACCTCAAACGACTCTCCTCTTACCTTTTCAAGGGCCTTCTTTACAACTCCCGGCCCGCTTACACCTACATTGATTATAAGATCCGACTCGGTAACGCCGTGAAAAGCACCTGCCATAAACGGATTGTCATCGGGAGCATTACAGAATACAACAAGTTTTGCACAGCCCGGAAAATCACTGTCTTTTGTAACCTCTGCGGTTTCTTTTATGATGGATCCCATAAGTCTTACGGCATCCATATCTATTCCGGTCTTTGT
>JAGCCY010000042.1 GCA_017651385.1 Lachnospiraceae bacterium | reverse complement strand
TGCCGTCATTGTTTCCGACTCTTAATTCATCCATTATTTGTCCCCTCCTTAAATAAGCGTATTGGCATCGATTATCAATGCAACTCCGCCGTCGCCTAAGATAGCGGCGCCACTTATGAACTTGCACTTGCTGATATATTTGCCAAGAGACTTAATAACGATTTCCTGCTGTCCTATAAGCTCGTCTACCACAAGACCCGCAAGCTTGTCGCCCTTCTTGACGATAACGACTATAAGGTTATCATCGGGTGATTTGGATGACTCTATATCAAGGACATCGCTCATACGGATTATCGGGATCACGTTACCACGAAGTGTAATGACCTCTTTGGACTGTACAAGCTGGATATCTTTTGCGGAAATATCTTCTATGGTCTGGATGGAACCGAGAGAAATAGCATATTTCTCGCCGCCGACCGTAACCATCAAAGCCTGGATGATCGCAAGTGTAAGAGGAAGTCTTACTATCCAAGTACTGCCTTCGCCAAGCTTGCTCTTAACTTCTACTTCACCGCTCAATGCCTCGATCTTTGACTTAACAACGTCAAGACCGACGCCTCGTCCGGATACTTCCGATATAACCTTTGCGGTTGAGAAACTGGGCAGGAAAAGAAGGTCGATGATCTCCTTGGGAGTCATGTTCTCAGCCTGCTCGGCCGTGATCGTACCTCTTTCGATTGCCTTTGTCTTAACCTTTTCAACATCAATACCGTTACCGTCATCTCTTACTTCGATAACGACATTGTTACCGTCCTGATATGCATCGAGGAAGATGGAACCTACTTCAGGCTTACCTCTCTCCTTACGTACTTCTGCCGACTCAAGACCATGGTCTGCGGCATTACGAAGCAAGTGCATAAGGGGATCTCCGATCTCATCGACAACGGTACGGTCGAGTTCGGTCTCCTCACCTGTCATATATAATTCCATCTTCTTACCGAGGGTCTTCTGAAGATCTCTGATCATTCTCGGGAACTTACTTACAACGCTCTCGATAGGAACCATTCGAACCTTCATGACAGATTCATGTAAGGATGTTGTTACGCTTTCAAGATATTCGATGTGCTCCGAGAAACCGTTTCCTCTTGAAGCTTCATCGGAACTTGTGGCCGAGACAAGAGAGTTCTTTGCGATAATAAGCTCGCTGACAAGGTTCATCAACGCATCGAGCTTTTCGATATCGACACGGACCGTACGGTTTACAACCGGCTTTGAAACGGCTTTCTTTTCGGCCTTTGCCGGAGCATCCTTGACTGCGGGTGCAGCAGCGGGCTTTGTCTCGGGTTCCTGAGCCTTTTCTTCTTTGACTTCATCCTTCTTGTCGTCGGAACCGTCGGCACCTGCGTTTGCAAAATCAGCATCAGTCATAACGGCACCTTCGGCGGATTCTATTTCCGATACGCCTTTGATCGCTTCGATAAGTGTTTCGAGCGGATCTTCCGATACGGTTATAACGCTGAAATCATTTTCAAACTTTTCATCTTCGATATCCTGGCTTGAAGGCTGGGAAAGAATGATCTCGCCGTGTTCTTCCAAAGCTTTGAATACTAAAAATGCTCTTGCCGCCTTAAGGATACAGCTTTCCTGAATCGTAACGGTAATGCCGTAGAAGTTCTTGCCTTCTGTCTTGGCAGCTTCATAAAGATTTTTCTCGGTATCGGTAAGCTTGATATCGCGCCATTTTTCACCGCCCGCGCTTTCTTTTGCGGGAGCCTCTTCTTTGGCTTCTTCTTTTGCGGGAGCATCGGACTTGTCAGCCGAAGCGCCCGAACTGCCGTTAAGGATATCGTTAAGTGCTTTGATCAAAGGTTCGTTTTCATTGGTTCCTTCATCAGCAGTTTCCTGAATGGAGGTGGTATACTCTTCCAAAGCATCAAGGCACTGGAAAAGGATATCGATCATGTTTGGCTGAACCTTAATGTTACCGTTCCTAACCTCAGAAAATACATTCTCCATATCATGAGTAAGATTCTGCATGCGCTTATAGCCCATGGTTCCTGCCATACCCTTAAGGGAATGGGCAGCACGGAATATCTCATTGATGGTATCCATGTTTTCGGAATCCTGCTCAAGTTCCAGAATCTGTGTGTTGAGACTCTGAAGGTGTTCCTTGGTCTCGTCAAGGAAAATCTCGAGATATTGACTTACATCCATTTTAATTTACCCCCACGTTCATAATGATCTCCTGGGCAATCTGTTTAAGGGTAACTACCTGATTTGAAAGTCCGGCCTGGAAAGCACTCTTGGGCATACCGTAAACAGTGCAGGAGTCTTCGTCCTGTGTGAGCACAAATATGTTTTTGTGCTGTTTAAGGTTACTGATTCCTTTGGTCCCATCGGCCCCCATACCTGTCATTACTACGCAGACGATCCTGTCTGCAGCGCTGTCGGCTAAGGATTCATACATATAGTTTGCTGAAGGTTTTACTCCTTCTCTGGTTGGCTCATCACTGTAACGGATAACAAACTTACCCATAACGGTATCTACGTTAAGATGTTTGCCGCCCTTAGCAATATATACGTGTCCGTTTTCCAGAGTCTCACCCTCTTTGGCCTCCGTTACTTTACACTCGGAAAGAGCATCAAGCCGTTCAGCCAGGGAAGCGGTAAACCCTGCAGGCATATGCTGTACGATAACAACCGGCGCCTTAAGCGAGGCGGGAAGAAAAGGAATAACCTCCTGTAATGCCTTCGGTCCGCCCGTTGAACTTGCTATAGCCACAACCTGTCGATTTTTTGAATTTCGTGAGGATTTGGAGGCAAGTTCAATAAGTTTCCTGTTGGCTTCAAGACGTGACTTTTCATCTTCTTCCTTGACATCGAAATCGGATGCTTTACTGCTGCATACAACTTCAAGAATGCTTAAAAGTCTTGTGTTAAAGACTCCGTCCTTGCAGTCCCTTGCGTTTTCGGGCTTATGGACAAAATCGATAGCACCAAGGCTCAATGCATCAAGTGTAGTCTTTGCACCTTCCCTCGTATCCGTACTGGCCATTATGACTCTTGCGGATATACGACGTTTCCTTAACTCCTTAAGG
>JAGCCY010000041.1 GCA_017651385.1 Lachnospiraceae bacterium | reverse complement strand
AGTTCTCGATCTTGTCAATTCCGATATTCCGGTTGTTACGATCGACTATATGTTCAATAACAGAAGTTCTGTTGTATCCAACAATTATGGGGGCATGCAGGCACTGGTGGATTATATTGTCGGGCTCGGTCACACAAAGATCGCATATATCTGCGGTGATAATACTGCGGTCACACAGAAAAGACTTGCTGCTTTTTATCAGGTTCTTGAAGAACACGATATAAGTATCCCGGAAGATTATGTAATACACGACAGTTACAGAAATATAAAAGGTGCGGAAGAAAAGACAAAGTTATTGTTAAAGAGAAAAGACAGACCCACCTGTATCCTTTACTCCGATGATTATTCGGCAATAGGAGGACTTAATGCCATTAAAGCAGCAGGCCTTGAGATCCCCGCGGATATTTCCGTTGCCGGTTACGACGGAGTGACCGCAGCTTCGCTTGTGGAGCCGATGATCACCACAATAAGGCAGGATACCGTAAAGATAGGACAGACTGCCGCAAGAAAACTTATAAACCATATCGAAAGACCCAAGACCACGCTCGAAGAGCAGATCACTGTTGACGGTTTTCTTGAAAAGGGTAAAACCGTTTCCAAACTTAATTGATGATCTGAAATTTTCCTTCCTTTAAATGTTTATACCCATATATCGAAAAAAAGCCGTTGCTTAAACGGCTTTTTTTCACGAGGGGAGTATATTTGTTCTGCCTTTATCAGGATGTTGGCAGCTGTACAACGAGAAGTGGAGTTCCTCATTGCTTCTTTAATTGTATTCTAATACTTTGGTACTAAAAATGCAAGTACTTTCGGTACGAAAGTACTAATAATTTTCCTTCAGCCCCAAACCGCGCATCATTAACGGTAAATTAGCCATTTTTATATTCAATCTGTGATAAGATTGATATATATTTGGGAGATGTAAACTGGAGGATTACCTATGAGATTATCAAATTTAAAAATGAAGACTCTTATCCTTTCCATTGTTGCCATATCCGCAGGCATCGGAATCTTTCTTCTGTGCGTATTGGCATACGGAAATCAGAACAGAGCCCTCAAAGAAAAGATCAACGACAATATGTCCACTTATCTTGATGCGCAGATCAAAGCGGTGGAAGAGTTTGTGAACAGATCCGAACTTGAGCTTAAATTGTTCGCGAAGAACAGTATCGTTACGGATGTGATAGGTGACGATGCTTCCGATGCATCGGCAAATCCGGGACGGGAACTTCCCGCATTTAATGATGAAGCCTACAATACCGCGGCATACTATACGGACAATTATGCTCACTATACGGCTGCCCAGGCTTACACAATGTCGTATTACAATTCGCTTACCAACTGGGAAGGCCTTTATATAGGAAATCTTGATACGAGGATATTGGCATACAGTGTTCCTCCTGTTATCGGAAAAGTCTTAAGAGAAGATCCGGACAGAAGGAAACAGCTTATCGATGCCATGGAAGCCGATCTCGAAGGAGTATACAATGCCGGGATCATCGTATCTCCGGGAACAGGACAGCTTTGTCTTTCCATGTACGCTCCGGTTTTAAAAGACGGAAAGATGATCGGATATGTGGGTGCGGGTGTATTCCACACAGAGCTTGAGACCCTTCTTAAGGGATTTCCTCTTAACGGTGTCAATGAGAGTGAATTTTACATGATCAACACCGATACAAAGATCACGTATACGGATACGGGTGTTACGGAAGAAACTCAGGCCGCTATCATCGCACAGGAGACGACCGATCCGCTTCTTTTAAAGGTGATCGATGAGGTAGCGTCGGGCAAACCCGAGGGCCAGTTTGAATACAGATCCCCGGAGACGGGCAAGACCCTTATCGTAAATTATGATTCCATTCCGGACAGAAACTGGACGCTTATCATTACAGCCAACAAGGATGAGCTTTATGCCGCATCCAGAAATAATCTGACCACACTTATTATTTTGGGTATCATAGCATTCGCCCTTATCATTTCAGTTGCTTTTGCTTCTATCACGATATCCATAAAGCCGTTGGCAAGGATTACCGATTCCATTAAGAATCTTGGCAATCTTGATCTTAACAAGGATGAAAAGATCAAACCGTATGTAGGTACCAAGAGTGAAGTGGGAATGATCGCAACAGCCGTCGATTCGCTTTCCGATACTTTCAGAGAAGTTATCAATACTCTCAGCGACTGTTCGGAGTCACTTGCACTCAATACCGAAGAAATGGACGATGCTTCAAAGAATCTCCGTGACAATATAGAGACCAATGCGGCTACAACGGAAGAACTTTCCGCAAGCATATCAAATACCAATGATGCCATCGTCACCATGAACGATGAGATTAAAAAGATCCACGGCATGGTGGATGAGATCTCTTCAAGAGTAAAAGACGGAACCGAAAAGAGTGATGCGATGATCCGCAGCTCATCCGAGATGGCCGAAAAGACCGACAAAGAGCTTGAGCACAATATTGAAAAGATCAATTCCACAAAGAAGAAGATCGAAGAAGCAATGGAAGCGCTCTCGTCTCTTTCCAAGATCGATGAGATGGCCAACAGGATCCTTGAAATTACAAGTCAGACAAACCTTCTTTCGCTGAACGCATCGATCGAGGCTGCAAGAGCGGGCGAAGCCGGAAGAGGCTTTGCGGTCGTAGCCGGTGAGATAGGACATCTTGCCGAAGACAGTTCCACAACAGCCACTCAGATCCAGACCATTACGGTTGATTCCAACGCAAGTATCGAAAGAGTCAAGGAATGTTTCAATGACATCATTTCCTTTATGGAGAATGACGTCATGACGCAGTTTAAAGAATATGCCGATATGGCCACAGGCTACGGAAAAGATGTAAAGACTATACAGCAATCGGTTGAATCGATCGAAGATATTGTCACAGAGTTTGTAAGCTCCATGACGAAGATAAAAGAACAGGTTGAAAACGTAAGCAATGCTTCAGGCGACAATGAGACCGGCGTAGGCGATATCATCAACAATAACGATATCACCACAGAGACCGCTGAAAATATCATTAAGGTGGCAACAGAAAACCGCGCCAATGCCGAAGAGATCAACAACATTATCGAAAAATTCAAATATTGATGCAATAACGGCCTGATCATGAGGAACGGGATTTTGATCCCGTTCCTCTTTTTTATGATTATTGCAAATTTGGTTTGACGATGAATAAAGCGTAGGATAATATATCTTCTATGAGAAAGTATGAGTTGATCGCACCGTGCCATTTCGGACTTGAAAGCGTGCTTAAAAGAGAAATAACGGATCTTGGCTACGATGTATCTTCGGTGGAGGACGGAAAGGTTTCTTTTATCGGAGATGAAGAAGCGATCGCAAGAGCCAATATAGGATTGAGGACGGCAGAACGTATCCTTATTAAAATAGGAAGTTTTACCGCCGTTACTTATGATGAACTTTTTGAAGCCACAAAAGCACTTGACTGGGAAAATTATATCCCTAAAGACGGAAGGTTCAATGTTGTGAAGGCTGCAAGCATCAAGTCAAAATTGTTTTCTCCGTCGGATATACAGTCCATTATGAAAAAAGCCATGGTGGAAAGGCTTAAGAGCGTATATAATATCGAGTGGTTTGAGGAAACGGGCTTTGACTATCCCGTAAGAGTCACTCTTATGAAGGATACGGTCACGATCGGGCTTGACACTACCGGCGTAAGCCTTCATAAAAGAGGATACAGAAAGCTTGTATCAAAAGCTCCCATAGCGGAAAATCTGGCAGCCGCTCTCATCATGCTGACCCCGTGGAAGAAAGACAGGATCCTTGTCGATCCTTTTTGCGGTTCAGGAACGATCCCGATCGAAGCCGCATTGATGGCCGCCAATATAGCTCCGGGTATTAACAGAGAGTTCTCTGCAATGGATTGGGAAAATATCGTAGCGGGCAAGGTCTGGAAGGATGCCTTTGACGAAGCGAGGGATGAGGTTAATATGCCTTCCGACTGTGACATACAGGGTTATGATATTGATAACGCAATGATAGAAACCGCACGGGCCAATGCCCGCCTTGCGGGAGTGGATAAGCTTATACATTTTCAGACACGGGATGTTAAGGACTTAAGTCATGCGGGCAGGTATGGGTTTATCATTACAAATCCGCCTTACGGCGAAAGACTTGAGGATAAAGAAAACGTTTCAAAAATATATGCTGCTTTGGCGGAACGTTATAAGGCCTTAAAGGACTGGTCGATGTTTATGATCACATCCTATGAAGGCGCCGAGGAAGCCATGAGATTAAAAGCCGATAAGAACCGTAAAATATACAACGGCATGCTTAAGACATATTATTACTCATTTATGGGTAAGAAACCGGAAAAGAGATAAATTGGAAAACGACAACTTTGACAGAATAAAATATATAAAGAGTTTTGTGCTTGTATTGGCGGGCTTTTTTGTGATAACCATGGCGATTATGATGTATTATGCCGCCAATAAGGTTGTGATCGTAAGCGCCGAAGAGGCCGAAGCTTTGGTAAAAGAAGCAGATGTGACCGAAACGGTCAACAAAAATTCGTCATGGAAACTTGAGATAAGATCATCCAACCAAAACGGTAACTTTATCATATATTGTCCGGATAGCGCCTCTTTGGTGAATATCTCGGAAAGGCCGGATCTTAAGACCGTTTCTTTTATATTCGAAGATATTACCGCGGAATATTTTAAGAACAATCCTCCTTCGGGAGATTTTTCGGATATCTCGGACATATACGTGATGACTACGGATCTTGGTACGATACTCGAATTTTCGCTTAAGGAGATGAAGGCTCCCGATATAGTCGCTGCGGGAAAGACGCTTAAGGTTTCTTTTAAAGATTATGTAAGCGACAACGTTGTTATAATCGATCCTTTTTACGGCGGAGTTTACTCCGGAGCCAAGGTTGGCCAGATCGACGAAAAAAACATTAATCTTAAAATAGCCAGACGTGTCAGAGAACTTTCGGGCGATAAGGATTATACGGTTTATCTTACCCGTACCGCCGATATTACTTTAAGTACCGAAGACAGGATAGGTCTTATAGAAAAGCTTTCGGGCGATTACTATGTCGGGATCT
>JAGCCY010000040.1 GCA_017651385.1 Lachnospiraceae bacterium | reverse complement strand
TGCGGCAAGCGCATTATCCCCTACGTAACGGCCCACGATAATGCTGTCAACAGTGTTATAAAGCTGCTGGGCAACATTTCCCAAAAGCATGGGAATGGTGAACGCTACGATCTTTTGGACCGGATGTCCCTCCCTCATATCAACGGGTTCAAACAGTTTCATATATATTTACTCTCCTTAACCACACACAATACAGGATCACCTGTCATCCGGCCGATCTCCCTTTGCAAAGAAAGTGACCAAAACCGCTCCGGGGCCCGCATGGGTTCCCACAGCGCTTCCTATCTGCACTACTTCGATCTCCCGGGGAGCCGGATCCACAAGCGTTGGATTGTTTTCTATATATTGCATAAGATTTGTACGGTCCGAACCGGAATATCCCACGGCATAAGGCATGGAATAGTCTATTCCGCCCACCTCACTGACTTTCTCGTTAAGAAAACGGCTGCTCTGTCTGCTGCCTCTGGCCTTTCCGATAGCGATTATCTTTCCGTCTTTTATGGTTATTATCGGCTGAATGCCTATAATGCCGCCGATAAGCGCACTGCTTTTTGAGATCCTGCCGCCCTTTAAAAGGTACTCAAGCGTAGCTATGGATGCAAAGGCAACTATCCTCTTTTTCTCTGCCTCAAGCTTTTCCACTATCTCCTGCCTTGAAAGCCCCGCGGCGATAAGATCCATACAACGGCGTACAAGAAGTTTCTGAGGAGCCGTTACCAGCAGCGAATCGATCACCGACACATTGTCGTAACCCTCAGCCACGATCGAAACCGCCTGAAATGTACCCGAAAGCTCCGATGAAATGGTTATTACAATAGCCTCGTCTCCGGCTTCTTTATATTTATCGAAATACTCCTGAAAACACACAGGGCTCGCAAGTCCCGTCTGCGGAGCTTCTTTAGTCTCTTCTAGTTTTTGAAAAAATTCGTCCTTGGTGATATCGACACCGTCCTTATAAGTCTTTCCGCCGATAGTAACATTAAGCGGAATGACCGTGACATTTTCAAGCTCATCCTGAGCAATGTCCGATGCCGAATCCGTGATAATATGGATCATACTCTTCCCCTCTCCTCAATGACCGTTTTATTAGATCCGAGCCCCTGCACTCGAAGCGTAATATATCACAGAACCACGGGGTTGTAAACCGATAAACCTTATAAATACGCGTTATTTAACATAGTTTTGAATTTTGTTAACAAAAAATTTAAAACTATGTTAAATCTGCCTAATGGATTCTTGTACCGGAACGTGATAAGATATCGCTCGTGTGCCGGGAGGGGAAAAATCGGCACCGAAAGAAAGGATCTACAGATGGCACAGTCAGAGTTAAGCACAAAATACGCATTATGGATACAGCAATACAGAGATATGTTCGGCTACATCCCCAAACCCGATGATTTTATATGTCTCTCCGAAGAGCATTTTTACCTTACGCTTGTAAAAGCCGTGAAGGCCGGCAAAGATCTTAAATGTTATCTGATCTGTAAAAAGAATTACCGTTCCGCATAAACATATAAATACGCTCCTTTTTAAGATAGGTAAAACATGACTTAAAAAAGGAGCGTCTTCAATCAAACCGCCTGTGAAATGCAATTTTGAAGTCCAAGATGCATTTTACGGGTTTTTATTTTTCTTCGGCCTTTTCGCCTGCCCAGCCGATACGATTTAAGAATAAGATCGCTGCCGCCAGCAATAATATGCCTGCTATAACAGAGATCCACGGGGTTAAAGTAAAGCCGGCTATAAGATAGCCTATTCCGCAGATCACCGCCACAAGCGTCGCATATGACAACTGAGTCTCAACATGTCTTATATGTTTGCAGTCGGCACCGGTCGATGAAAGGATCGTGGTATCCGATATGGGTGAACAGTGGTCTCCGTATACGGAACCTGCCAAAGTAGCGCCAAGAGCCGGTATAAGATATGCGCTTGCACTCTCGGGACTGCAGATCATGGTAATGATGGGAATGAGCATTCCGAATGTTCCCCAGGATGTTCCCATCGAAAAACTCATCAAAGCCGAAATGATAAAGATAAGCAGCGGCAACAGCCCGAGCGGAAGATTTGAAGTACTTACAAATCCCGATATAAACTCACCTGTTCCGATAAGCTGCCTGCACACTCCGCCGAGACTCCATGACAGCACAAGAATGAGCATGGGGGGAACAATGTTGCTGATACCGTCCACAATATTGCCCACAAATTCTTTAAATGTCATGATCTTTCTGGGCAGATACAAAAGCATTGCGGTCACAAGTCCCGCAAAGGCACCCAGAGTAAGACCTGCCGTCGGATTGTATCCTATCGCTTCCGAAAAGCTTACTCCTTCAAAGAAACCGCCCACATAAGCCATACCGAGAATTGCACAGACGATAAGCACAAGAATGGGAAGTACAAGGTCTATGACTTTTCCTTTGGACTTATCTTCTTTTTCCTCAAAGCCTTCTGCGGCCTCTTCTTTGGCGACTCTTTCTTCGGCTTTTTTCATAGGGCCGAAATCTTTACCGGATATGCTTATAAAGCAGACCATGGCTATGGTAAACAGAGCATAGAGATTATATGGAATCGTTGAAAGAAAAATGTGAAAACCGCCTGTCTCGCTGACTTCGCTGGCCACCGCAACAGCCCAGCTCGAGACCGGAGCAATGATACATACGGGAGCCGCGGTCGCATCGATTATGTAAGCAAGTTTTTCCCTTGAGATCTTAAGTCTGTCGGTTATGGGTCTCATGACCGTTCCGACTGTAAGGCAGTTAAACCCGTCATCGATAAAAATGAGAATTCCCAAAAGGGATGTGGCAAGTGCTGCGGATCTTTTGGTCTTCAATTTCTTCCCTGCCCATCGTCCGTAAGCTTCGCTTCCTCCCGATTTGGACACTAGACTGACCACTGCCCACAAAAGCGCAAGGAAAATGATCATGTATGCATTATCGGAAATCTTGGAATACATCATGTCAAATGTCATTGAAACAGCGGATACTATGCTTCCGCCTCCCGCAAACATATAGATGATCATGCCCGAGAACAGACCTGCAAAAAGTGAAGAATACACTTCCTTGGTGATAAGTGCGAGCGCAATTGCCAGAATGGGCGGGATCAGAGAAAACCACCCTGTTTCGATCATAGTAAAATCCATTATGTCCCCCTCCTTTATTGCTTCCATTATAACAGACTTATTTCATAATAAAAATAAACAGAGCAGATGTACTTATACATCCGCTCTATATCCGGCTCATAAATTCATTCTGCCGTCAATATTCTATCTTTAATGTGTTCACATATTCCGTCGGAAGCTTTTCGGGCATTTTAACGTTTATAACACCGTTAAAGACGTTATATTCAACTTCTCCGTGGCCTAACAGTGTAATGCGCCTTATCTTATCCGCATCTTCTACAGTCCTTATGACTGCGCTCTTTCCGGGACGCGGGCACATTACAAAAGCATAAAGATCGTTGCCGTTTACGACGAATCTGAAATCGCCTTCATTCCAGTCTATACGGTCTTCCTTGAATGCTTCGATCTTACCGTTAGAGGTTCCTTCGCAATAGTGGGTGTAAGGTCTTGAACCGTATACAGCTTCACCGTTTATCGAAAACCATTTTGCAAGTTCTGATAATATCCAATCCGCTTCTTCATCGATCGTACCGTCGGGTCTTTGAAGGATATTAAGAAGCATAGTGCCGTTTTTTGAAATGATATCGGTAAGCATTTCAATAATATGACCCGGCTTTAAATACGTCTGCCTTGAATCGTAGAACCACCCGCCGATACAGGTATCCGTCTGCCATGGATGCTCGCCTATCTCATTCATCTGGCTTCTTTCGTAATCAAGTATACCCACGGTGTATATCTTCGGATCATCATCCTTCTGGGTATATACCGCATTGTTAAAGCCGTGTTCTTCAATCGATGTATTGTAAAGATGTGATACGATCTTAAGCCCGTAATCGTAATCCTCTTTACCCTCTGCTATCTTTCTTTCATAAAAAGGAAGCGCACTGTCGGAATAGAGAAGATCCGGTTTTAAGACATCGATCATTTCCGTAACCGCTTTTAACCAGTAATCCCTAAATTTCTTATTGTCGGTAAGCCATCTGTCGAGCGGCCACTCAATTATCTTGTCGCGGCCCGTATAATTATTGTCATGGTAAAACTCAAGCTTTTTATCGGCCCCGTCATACTTAACACCGGCATAAGGACCGTACTCGTCATAACCTTTATTGACTCTCCACCATGAATATGAAGCACCGAGATGCTCGCTTATACCGAATGGCATGTTGTATTTTTGTGCGGCCTTTTTCCACATCATGCATATATCCTTGCCCGGACCGACATTTACCGAGTTGAAACGGTTTACTTTCGAGTCGTAGTTAAAGAAATTATCATGATGTGACGCCTGTGACACAAAATATCTTGCGCCTGCATTATAGTATTTTTCCATGAGCGCATCCGGATCGAACTTCTCTGCCTTCCAGAGTGCACATAAGTCTTTATATCCGAACTTTGACGGATGCCCGTAATGTCTTAAATGATAATTGTACTGAGGAGTTCCCTGGATATACATGTTTCTTGCATACCAGTCACCGAACATCGGAACGGACTGGGGGCCCCAATGACTCCAGATACCGAATTTGACATCCCGAAACCAGTCGGGACACTTATAGTTATAGAGTGATCCAAATGTCGCTTCAAAGTGTTCTTTTGCCATAACAGTCTCCTTATCAACAGATCTTTATGGTTAAAGAATAGAATCCTACGGATCCGGATACAAGATATTTTTACGTCAAATCTTCGCATTGTGTGTCGCATTTTCGAATAACGGAATATGCATCATGCAGCGGGTCTTGATACAAAAACCCTCAACGACTTAAAGATCGACTGATGTTTGACCTTTGCGGCATCGAAATGAACGGTATGAAAAGCAAACTGCATTATCGGGCCCGTTGCAAAAGCACAGATAATGGTCCCGATCCCGACAGGACCGCCCAGGATCCAACCGATAAATGTAGCAAGACTTAAAAGTATTATACTGATCGCTCCGATAGGGATCTTTTTTATATGCTTTGCCAATCCCACAAGCAGCGTATCTCTCGGCCCGCATCCCAATGATGCAACCATATATGTGTACTGCGTATAACCCATTATGATAAGGCCTATAAGCATCATTATGATCGACGTTACATAGGAATGACATGCGGGACCGATATCGATCGATTCAAAGAAATCGACTGATTTACCTACCACGATCGCATCTATGAACATTGC
>JAGCCY010000002.1 GCA_017651385.1 Lachnospiraceae bacterium | reverse complement strand
GGCCATCAATGCGATGAAGAAAAAAGGCCGCACGATCTGGATGGGTATTACAAATATACCGATGCTCAATGCGGAAATAGTTACCGGTATATCTTTGATGCTTATTTTTATAATACTCGGCGTTAAAGTCGGTTACATGACGATCCTGGTCGCTCATATAACCTTCAATATACCTTATGTGATATTGAGCGTTATGCCCAGGATGAAGACATTAAATCCGTCCACGTACGAAGCCGCACTGGATCTCGGCGCAAGTAATGCTTATGCATTTTTTAAAGTGGTTTTGCCCGATATCATGCCGGGTGTGATCTCCGGCTTTTTAATGGCATTCACAATGTCTATTGATGATTTTGTCATTACCCACTTTACAAAAGGCGCCGGAGTCGATACTCTTTCCACTAAGATCTATTCGGAAGTAAGAAAGGGTATCAAGCCTGAGATCTATGCTTTATCGACGATAATATTTATAACGATCTTAGTTCTTCTGTTTTTGGTAAACAGAACACCCAAAAAGGTCGATGAAGCAAAGACAGTTTAAATATGTCAGGATCCGCGTAAGCGGTCTTATATATGGAGGTACACTATGAAAAAGAAATTTATGCTCTTTCTTGTTGCGGCTGTATCCGCTTTGGCATTAACAGCGTGCGGCAAGACAAATGAAGGCGGCACCGTTGCCGTTTACAACTGGGGTGAATATATCGATCCCGAAACACTTGAAATGTTTGAAGAAGAAACAGGTATCCGTGTTATTTATGACGAATATGAAACCAACGAACTTATGTATCCAAAGGTAGCCGCAGGTGCCACAAAATATGATGTTATCTGCCCTTCGGATTACATGGTCGAGAAAATGATCAAAGAAGATCTGTTAAAAGAGATAAATTTTGACAACGTTCCCAATGCAAAAGCCAATATCGGTGCACAATACTGGGAACAGTCCAGACAGTTCGATCCCGAAAACAAGTATTCCGTTCCTTATTGCTGGGGTACCGTAGGTATCCTTTACAATAAGACCATGGTAGACGAACCCGTTGATTCATGGAACATTCTCTGGGATGAGAAATATTCGGGACAGATCCTCATGCAGGATTCGGTAAGAGATATCTTTATGGTTGCCTTAAGGAAGAACGGCTATTCCATGAACACTCTCAATGAAGAAGAACTTAACGTTGCAAAGAACGACCTTATCGCACAGAAGCCTCTTGTACAGGCATATGTCATTGATGAAGTAAGGGACAAGATGATCGGTAACGAAGCTGCTCTCGGAGTTATCTATTCGGGTGAGGCGATCTTTACCCAGAGAGAAAATCCCGATCTTGAATATGTGGTTCCCAAGGAAGGCACAAACGTCTGGATCGACAACTGGGTAATACCCAAGAACGCTGAGAATCCCGAAAATGCCGAGAAATTTATCGATTTTATGTGCCGTCCCGATATTGCACTTATGAACTTTGACTACATCACTTACTCAACTCCCAACGATGCGGCCAAAGAACTCATCGAAGACGACGACATCAGAAATTCAAACATCGCTTTCCCGGATCTTTCAAAGTATCAGCTTGAGACTTTCAGTTACTTAGGTCCCGATGGCGACGAGCTTTATAACAACCTCTACAAAGAAATAAAGAGTGCGGAATAAAAAAACAGCGCCGGAATGATTGGTTCCGGCGCTTTCTTATTGCCTCTATTAACGGATCTTTTCGGGGAAGCCCACTTTTTTCTGAACCTTGCGAAGTGTCTTCTGAGCATAATAATTGGCTTTTTCCGCATTGTTTTTGATGATCGAATCTATGTAGGATTTTTCTTTTTCCATCTGATAGAATCTTTCCTGTAAAGGATTTAAAAGATCGGCAACGCTCTCTCCTACCGCAAGCTTGAAGTCGCCGTAACCCTTACCTTCAAATTCTTTTACGACCTCATCGGGAGTCTTCTTTGTGCATGCACAGTAGATGTCGATGAGATTATGGATACCCTTCTGCTCTTCGTTGTATGCGATGCGGGCCTCGGAATCGGTCACCGCACGCTTAAACTTTCTGATTATCGTATCTTTATCATCCATTAAGTAGATACTGGCGTTTAAGTTCTCGTCGGATTTAGACATCTTCTTCTCGGGATCCTGAAGAGACATTATCTTCGCACCGGTCTTTCCGATATAAGGTTCGGGAATCGTAAATACATCACCGTAGATCGCATTGAATCTTTGAGCTATATCTCTTGTGATCTCAAGATGCTGAAGCTGATCCTTGCCTACGGGCACGACATCTGTCTGATAAAGAAGGATGTCCGCAGCCATAAGTACGGGATAAGTATAAAGTCCCGCATTGATGTTGTCCGCATGTTTTGCAGACTTATCTTTAAACTGCGTCATACGGTTCAACTCACCCATGTATGTAAAACAGTCAAGTATCCAGCCAAGCTCTGCATGGCCGCTTACATGAGACTGATAATATATACAGTTCTTCTCGGGATCGAGACCTGCCGCAATATAAAGGGTAAGAAGCTTTCTTGCACGGCTTCTCAATTCTGCGGGATCCTGTCTAACGGTTATCGAATGAAGATCCACGACCGAATAGAATGTCTCATACTCATCCTGAAGTTCAAGCCAGTTTTTAAGTGCTCCTATATAATTTCCAAGGGTAAGGTTACCCGTAGCCTGCATACCGCTGAACAAAACTTTCTTTCCGTCTATCATTGGAATATCCTCCTGAATATTGCCTTTTGGCAATCTTTTAACATAATACTACGTAAAACACAAAGAATCAACGTCATTTACCTGCCTTTTAGATATACGTTCTTTATATAGTCGAGGGTTTTCTTTTCACCCTCGTTTTTTAGCATCGTGAGTATCCTTAAAAGATCGTTGTATGTATCTTTGTGAATAAATTCTTTTTTGTCTTTTTCAAGAAAATAAGCGAGTGCATCGCCGTCTTTGTAGGCGTTTTTCTTATAGACTTTGCATGCGGCGATCCTGTCCATTACCATTTCTGCAAAATATCTTCTCGGCATGGGCATCGGCTCGTAATTTCCCGTTGATTCGTTAAAATCAACCCAGTATTCGTAATGGTGCTTGTTCCTGCCTTTATGATGCATCCAGGCTGTCGACATTCCTATATCTTTTCTCTCGGCAACATTGGGGCTTCTCACACCCTGATAATATTTGACTCCGATTAAGAATTCCGCAGGTGAATACTTTGAAAGATCGTGAGTGAGCCCCTGAGCATAAAGGCCTATTTTAAAACAATAACGCCTTACAAGTCTTCTGTGCTCATTTACCGTTTTAAGATGTTTGAATATATTAATCATTTTCATGTTTTCTCAGTAAAAATATCGATACGGTCCTTTCGGGAGCTTTATAATGATCCTCATCGTATTTATCCGCGTTCTTTTCATCAAAATCCTGTAAAGTGGATCCGTCCGAACAGAAAAGCTTATACCAGGTGAAATTTTTATCCTTCATCGGAAGCACAAAATCTACACTTTCCCAATACATGTTAAATACTATGAAAACCGAATCTTCAGGTTTGCCGGTATATTGTTTTGCATAATCGCCCGCAAACAATACTGCAAAAGAACGCGACACGGGATCCTGATTCATCTTAAAAGCAAGGTCCGAATGGAAAGAAACATCCGGAAGCTTGCAGGACATATAATCAAGAAGACGGAGTTCCTTCGGCTGATGAAGAACTACATGTCTTTTCCTGAATGAAATAAGATCTTTGGTAAATTCAAAGAACTCTTTTGAGTTTTTGGTCTTTGAATATATGACCCATCCGTCCTCGTTATCCTGACACCACGGGTTATTGTTACCGTTATTGGTATTAAGCCACTCGTCTCCGCCCGATATGACAGGTGCTCCCTGACATAAGAGCATTGATAGAAGCGCGTTTTTCTGCATCTTAAGCCTTAATTTCATGATCGCGGACTTCTTGGTCTCTCCTTCCGTACCGCAATTCCAGCTGAAATTATAATTGTTGCCGTCGGTATTTGATTCTTTGTTTGCTTCGTTGTGTTTAAAGTTGTAGGTATAGATGTCACGAAGCGTAAAACCGTAATAATCCGTTATGTATCTTAACGGTTCGTAAGTTTTGTTGTTTTCCCTTATAAAGTAACTTACCGCAGAAACGTTATCCTCATCGCCCTTGATGAAGCTTCTTAACTTATCCCTTGAATAAGGGCTGTAAAGAGCGAGATTTTTGTATTTTAAAGGCTTTTCCTTATAAAATCTCGAAAGATCGTCATCTTCAAGAAGCAATTTCGTATTCTGCATAAAAGGATCGCTGACGATAAGATCCTTATTGATATCGTTACCCAGTATCCTGAAACCGTCCACATGATAATTCATCACATAGTGTCTGAGTACGGCCATGATAAGCTCTTCGCCGGTATCTTTCGGGAAGAACATCGTAAGGATTATCTCTATATTGTTTTGATGGAATTTATAGACCGTATTTTTAAATTCAAGATTCGGCTTTTTGGAAAAAGAATAAGCGGATTTTAACGAAAAATAGAAACCCTTCCTAAAGCCCCAGAAATCCACGGGAGGCTTTTCGTTAAAGTCCTGTTTGTAATTAAGTATTGCGTCCGCAAGATTATTGCTGTCAGCCTTTACACATTCATTAAACTCATAGCAGGGCATAAGTATCAGACCTGTTATGTTCAGTTCTTTGAAATAATCTATCTTTTCCTGAAGACCTAAAAAAGTGCCTTTATGCTTAACACTTTTATCAAGCATGGTGAGACCTCTTACATGCGCCAGATAAAATGTGCTGTCACAATAAGGCGTAAGCGGAAACTTGTCGTTTTCAAAGCCTTCTATAGATATATCTTCTTCAATCGCTGAGTAATAATCCGATTCGCTGCGTGCAAGCCCGTATTCCGTATCCTTAAAATATACGGGTGCGTATTTATCGGTAAATTCACTGCTTTCCGTATAATATCTGTAAACGATGTCCGAACTTATCCCGCTTACGTATACGCAAAAAACGTTTCCGTATCCGTAATCGGATTCGAAAGATATCTTAAGCTTTTCTTTGAGTGAGGATTTTTCGTAGAATACTATTCCGCCTTCACGGACGAAATCCAATATACAGGAAAAATATATGCCTTCAGATGTTTTTTTATTACCAAACCCCATAAAAGGAGCTCTCAAAATTTTCACGCTCATGTTAACAGTATAAAGGTTTCAAAATTCATTTTCAATGACCTATTGCATACATATAGCATGATAAATATAATAAAGAAAAAAACACTGTATCTTATTGAAAGGATATAAACATGAGCGAGTTAAGACCCGAAGATTTTGATGATATTCCCGATGACGAAATGACCGTTGAGATCGAGACCGATGAAGGTACCGTCGAATGCTCCGTTATTACGATTCTTACGGTTGCGGGCAAGGATTATATCGCACTCCTTCCTCTTGATGAAGAAGGCAATCCCGGTGAAGACGTGTGGTTCTACGGGTATAAGGAAAATCCCGATGACGTCAATGAAGAGCCTGAACTTATCTATATCGAAGACGACGATGAGCTTGAAAAGGTTGCGGATAAATTTGACGAATATCTTGATAATATAGATTTTGACAACATGCCGTAAGATCAGATGAAAGGTTTTATAAATCTTGAAGGAAGCATTATCCTGTTTCCTTCATTTTTTATTGCCGTTATATAAAGATTCTTTACGGTCCTGGTCATTGCAACATAGAAAAGTCTCCTCTCTTCTGCTAAGTTCTGATCGTTGTCATAGTCTATCTGAGGCACTTTTCCTTCATTGACATCCGGTAAGATCACATTATCGAATTCAAGTCCCTTTGATGCATGAAAAGTAAGGATGCTTATATTTTGATCGGTCTTCTTTACATCATCTTCGGGAACATACAGCATATTCAAAAGGTCCTTTAGCGAAGAGCTCTCTTTTGATCTTTCCGATATGTTCTTTATTATTGCAAGACTATCATTTAAGTCATCATTTATATATGTCTTTATGAGAATTCGGTCGTATCCGATCACCTTTAAGATATATAAGACCGCCGCATAGGGGCTCAGGTTTTTAAGTGCTTCCATATTCCTGTTAAGTGAATATAACCTGTTTCCGAAGGTTTTACCGGCGTATTTAAAAGCAAGTTTCTTAAGATCTATTGTACTGTCTGTCAAAACTGTGAGCGGTATGTTTATCTCTTCGCTTTTAAGTATCCTTATAAGGCTTTTCCTGTCGTGATTTAAAGAGAAAGAAACATATGCACTAAGATCGTTGCATATCTTTTTTCTTAGATCTTCTTTGTTTGATCCGATATCCGAAAGAAGCCTTTTATAATGAGTCACTTCTCTGTTGGTCCGAAGCAGGATCGCGGTCTTTTCATTTTCTTTTGTGTTCTTTAAGATATCTTTTATATATCTTTGTTCG